>CAYJEF010000088.1:0-3035 GCA_964369125.1 uncultured Christensenella sp. | reverse complement strand
AATAAAAAGCACGCGAAAAGGCGTGCGTTTTTGTAATAAATTTTTGACAATTATTTGGGTTGTTTTACGCAAAAATTAGACCAAATTGGTATGTTCTACACCAGTTCCACAAGGCAAAGTTGGGCGGCGTCGCCACGGCGAATTTCAGTCTTGTAGATGCGGGTATAGCCACCTTTTTGGTTGGTTTCTTTGTTACGCTTGTCATATTTTGGAGCGTAAACATTGAAAATCTTTTCGATAAGTGGGTGGTTAATATCCTTAGTTCTCTCGACAAAACTCAACTTTGTTTCCTTTGGAAGGCGAACCTCTTGGCGGTCAAAAAGTTTGGACATAATAAGCCTGCGGGCTTTCAGTTTCTTTGCGCCGTCGTTTAAGACTTCTTTCTTTGCCTTGACACCTTTTTCATTGACAGTGTCTTTTAAAACAGTGACAGTATCGGTGTAGGAATTTATCGCCAAAGTCAAAATTTTCTCGACATAACTTTGCAGGGATTTCACTTTTGCCGAAGTTGTCGTAATTTTGCCGTCCCAAAGAAGGGAACTTGCCTGGTTTCTAAGCAAACTCATTCTTTCCTTTGTTGGTCTATTCATTTTAGCAGTAGCCATTTTTATCTCCTTTAATTAAATGTATTATTCCTCGTCGTTCCTGAGGCTTAGTCCCATTGCGGACAGTTTGTTGATAACTTCTTCAAGTGATTTCATACCAAGATTGCGGACTTTGAGCATATCTTCCTTCGATTTCTTGGTGAGGTCCTCGATGGTGTTTATGTTCGCGCGCTTCAAGCAATTGTAACTTCTGACCGAAAGATCCATATCCTCAATGGACATTTCCATAACCTTCACTGGCTTCTCTTCTTCAGTGGAAACGAGCACTTTTATCTCGTTCATATGTTCCACAAGGTCGACAAATAAATGCACGTGGTCCTCAACGATTTTCGCAGCAAGACTGGTGATTTCGCTGGCGGAAAGAGTGCCATTGGTCGTAACCTCAAGAGTTAATTTGTCATAGTCCAAAGATTGCCCCACACGCGTGCTTTCCACGGTGTAGTTGACGGATTTCACTGGGGTGAAAATGGCGTCCATTGCAATGTAGCCAATGGCAAAGTCGTCTTTCTTGTTCTTTGTAGCAGTCACATAACCCCTGCCACGCCCGATGATAAGTTCCATATTTATAGAAGCCCCATCGTCAAGAGTGCAGATTTTGAGGTCTGGAGTTAGGATTTCCACTTGGTCGTTTGGCGCAATGTCTTTTGCAAACACATCGCCTGAACCTTTCTTGTTAAGGTATAGGACAGTGCTGAAAGATTCGTCAAGAACGCTAGTTTTCACGGCAAGGTCCTTGATGTTTAGGACAATGTCGGTGACGTCCTCTGTAACGCCAGGAATGTTTGAGAATTCGTGCTCGACACCGTCAATTTTGATGGCGACCACGGCTGCCCCTGGGAGTGCACCCAGAAGGGTTCTCCTAAGACAATTTCCAAGAGTGATACCAAACCCTCTTTCAAGAGGACTGACAACGAACTTTGTGTAAGCGCCGTTGTTTTTTTCCTCTGTGGTAACACTTGGTTTTTCAATTTGCATCATAAAAATTTTCCCCCTTACTTTGAATACAACTCAATAATCAAGTGCTCTTGAATATTGAGATCGATATCGTCTCTCTTTGGCAGTGCTAAAATCTTTCCGGTCATCGTGTCGGTGTTAAATTCCAGCCACTTTGGCATAACAATCTTAATCCCACGAAGTTGCTTGAACCTTGATTGTTCGCGTTTACTTTCCTTCACGGAAATTACGTTCCCTTCTTCCACGATGTATGAAGGAATATCCACGACTTTACCATTAACACAGATGTGTCCGTGGTTGACTATTTGTCTGCTCTCGCTTCTGCTGTCGCCAATTCCCATTCTGTAGATTACATTGTCAAGGCGACGTTCAAGGAGACTAAGCATATTTTCGCCCACTCTGCCCTTCATTCGCGTTGCTCTATCATAGTTTTCTCTAAATTGTTTTTCAAGCATACCATATGCTCTCTTAACCTTCTGTTTCTCGCGAAGTTGGGTGCCATAGTCGGTAATCTTTTTTCTGCCCATACCATGTTGCCCGGGAGCAACTGGTCTGCGTTCCATTGCACACTTTGGGGAAATACAACGATCGCCCTTTAAGAATAATTTGCAACCCTCTCTCCTGCACAATCTGCAATCTGCATCTATATATTTTGCCATATTTCTTCTCTCCTTTTAAATTCTTCTCTTTTTTGGAGGACGACAACCATTGTGAGGGATTGGCGACACATCACTTATTTTAGTAACATTAATGTCCGAGGAGGCAAGTGCCCTTATGGCGGATTCTCTGCCGTTGCCCGGTCCTTTAATATACACTTCGACTGATCTAATTCCTTGTTCTTTCGCTGCTTTTGCGGCGGTTTCCACTGCCTGTTGAGCGGCAAAAGGAGTGCTCTTTCTGGCACCTTTGAAGCCGAGCGAGCCAGCGCTGCACCATGCGAGTGCATTACCGCCAAGGTCGGTGAAAGTGACAAGCGTGTTGTTGAAAGACGCCTGAATATGCACGGCACCTTTATCTATGTTTTTTGTCTGTTTCTTTTTCTTAACTACTTTTTTTGTTCCTGCCATTTTTATCTCCTAACCTTATTTTCTCTCGACTTTTTTCTTTGCGACTGTCTTTCTTGGACCTTTTCGTGTCCTTGCGTTTTGTTTAGTGCTTTGTCCTCTGACAGGCAAACCTTTACGGTGTCTGATGCCACGATAGCACCCGATTTCCGAAAGACCCTTTATGTTCAAAGACACTTCACGCGTGAGGTCACCTTCTACAACCAAGTTCTTTTCGATGTAGTTTCTCAGCGTCGCCACTTGGTTTTCGTCTAGATCCTTTACGCGAATGTCCCCGCTAATCTTTGTTTCGCTTAATATTTTGTTACTTGTCACTCTGCCGATACCCTTTATATAGGTCAGCCCAATTTCAAGTCGTTTCTCGTTTGGTAAATCAACACCAGCAATACGAGCCATATTTATTCCTCCATAA
>CAYJEF010000087.1:0-3047 GCA_964369125.1 uncultured Christensenella sp. | reverse complement strand
AAATGAAAAAACAAGATTATTCAAAAGAACTTGACGAAATGGTGGACAACACAAAATATATCAAAATTCACCTAAACGACGAAATGAAAAAATCCTTCATTTCCTATGCAATGGCGGTCAACGTCAGTCGTGCCATTCCCGACGTCCGCGACGGCTTAAAACCCGTTCACAGGCGAATTTTATACGATATGGGCGAACTTGGGCTCACAAACGACAAAGCCTTCCGTAAATGCGCGCGTATCGTTGGCGACGTCCTCGGCAAATTTCACCCACATGGTGACACCGCAGTGTATGACGCCCTCGTGCGTTTGGCGCAAGATTTTTCCATAAACGAACCACTTGTCGAAGGTCAAGGCAATTTTGGCAGTATCGACGGAGACCCACCAGCAGCCGCAAGATACACCGAGGCAAAACTCTCTAAAATTTCCGGCGAACTCCTTCGTGATATCGGCAAAGAAACAGTGGATTTCTATCCAAACTTCGATAACACCCTGCAACAACCTGTCGTTTTACCTTCGCGCTTTCCAAATCTGCTTGTAAATGGCTCCGACGGCATTGCAGTTGGTATGGCAACGAACATTCCTCCACACAATCTTGGCGAAGTTATCGACGGCGTCGTGGCGCTTATCGACAATCCCAATCTTGAAATAGACGACCTTATAAAATATATTCCTGCGCCAGATTTTCCAACGCGCGGATTAATGCTCGGCAGAAATGGCGCCCGCCTAGCCTTCAAAACTGGTCGCGGGAGCATTGTTCTTCGTGCCAGAACGGAGATTGAAGAAGAGGACAAGCGAAGTAGAATTGTAATCACAGAACTGCCATATCAGGTGAATAAAGCACGCCTCATAGAGCAAATTGCCAACCTTGTGAAAGACAAAAAAATCGAGGGTATTAGCGACATAAAAGAAGAATCGGATCGTAAAGGAATGCGCGTTGTCGTTGATATCAAGCGCGACGCAAACGCTCAAGTCGTGCTAAATATGCTGTTTAAACACACTCAATTACAAATCAATTTTGGAATAATTCTCCTCGCGCTCGCCGATGGCGAACCAAAGATTTTGAACCTAAAACAAATTCTCACCTACTACATCGAGCACCAAAAAAGCGTTATCATCAGGCGCACGAAATACGATCTTGAAAAAGCGCTTGAAAAAGCCCATATTTTGGAAGGACTCGTCCTTGCACTTTCCAACGTCGACGAAGTCGTGAGAATAATCAAAAAAAGCGAAGACAAATCCGACGCTTGCGTCAAACTCTGCGAAGCGTTTACGCTTTCTGAAAAGCAAGCCACCGCAATTCTCGAAATGCGACTCCAACGACTGACCAGTCTTGAAGTACACAAAATCAGGGACGAACTCACGCTACTCGAAGCGCAAATAGCGGAATATAGAGAAATTCTAAAGAGCGAACAGAAGATTTTGAATATCATAAAAACCGAAATGACTGAAATCAAAGAAAAATATGCCACCCCACGCCGAACCGAGATTGTTATCGACTACGACGACATAAACATCGAAGATTTGATTGAAAAAGAAGAAGTCGTCATTTCGCTCACGCATTCTGGCTACATCAAACGCCAACCAGTCGCGGAATACAGGACACAGCGCCGTGGCGGAATGGGCGTCTCTGGTCACAAGACAAAAGAAGACGACTTTGTGGAAAAAATGTTCATCGCCAGTTCGCATGATAACCTGCTGTTCTTTACCAACCTCGGCAAAGTGTATTGCCAAAAAGCCTACACCCTGCCAGACGCTTCCAAAAACACTAAGGGTCGTGCAATGGTCAACGTGCTTTCGCTTTCCCCAGACGAAAATGTTACCGAGATAATCAAGCTTGACGCCAACAAACGCGGATTTCTCATTATGGCGACGCAAAACGGACTTATCAAAAAGACTTCCATAGACGAGTTCAGGCGTATAAACCGCAACGGCAAAATAGCCATTCGCCTCCTTGACGACGACAAACTTATAAGCGTGGAAGAAACATGCGGACGCGACGAGATTGTTGTTGCAACGCGCGAAGGCAAATGTATCCGCTTCAGCGAAGAAAACGTGCGAAAAATGGGCAGAAGTTCCCAAGGCGTAAAGAGTATTCGATTAAAACGTGGAGACAAAGTGGTGGATATGATAGTCGTGAAAAAGGGTCACCTGTTCCTGACTGTCAGCGAAAACGGTTATGGCAAGCGTAGCGATCCAAACGAATACCGCTTGCAAACTCGTGGCGGAATGGGTATAAAAGCCGGCGTATTCAACGAAAAAACTGGCAAACTTGTCAACCTAAAACAAATAAAGGAAGACCAAGACGTCATTTTAATCAGCGAAAACGGCACCATAATTCGCCTTGAAGGCGAGCAAATAAACGAAATCAGCCGAAACACTCAAGGTGTTAGAATTATGAAACTAAAAGACACTAACTACAAAGTTGTCTGTTGCTCCGTCACCGAGCATCAAGAAGAAGACGAAGAAGAACAGCCAGACGGCTCAGAAACCACCGAAAAATCAAGCGAATAACTATAAAACAGTAATAAAATAAGACTGCTCAGGCGGTCTTTTTTTTGAATAATAATAATTTTTATGACATATATTTTAATAAAAAGGGCAAAAAAATGGAAATTAACAAAGAAATCAAATCAACTCAAACAGAAAAAGAAATAGAGTTTAAAGACAGTGAGTTAGTTTTAAAGAACAGAAAACTGCTAAATATCTCTGGCGTAGAAAAAGTCTATGAAGCAAACGAAGGTAAAATACAACTTTGTGTTGCAGGTATGAACCTTATTATTTGTGGCGAACAGTTAAGTGTAGAAAGACTAAATGTCGCCGATGGAACAATTGAAATTTCTGGTAATATTTTTGAAATAAAATATAACGCAAATGGCTCCAAAAATTTTCTAAAAAAGATTTTTAAATGATACTTTTTTCCTCCATAAATCAACCCCTTATTTTGTGGTTTTTTGCATATTTAGGCTTTTCTTCAGGAGTTATATTCTCCTGTGTTTTCGTGATAAGTAACAAAATCAGAGGAAAGATAATACTAAAAAATAATGT
>CAYJEF010000086.1:0-3139 GCA_964369125.1 uncultured Christensenella sp. | reverse complement strand
CTGCATTATTTTATCATCGGGATGTTTTTCTTTATATTCCAAACAATTGTCTATGCTCCGTTTCGCTTATATAGAATTATTAAAGAAAAAAGAGGTGTTTAAAAACACTCAAAAATTATGCGAAAACAATTAAAAAACACCACAATTATTGGTGTTTTTTGTTTTGATTAATAAAGCAATCGAAGGTATTTTTGATAAGATACGCAACTGTCATTGGACCGATGCCGTTTGGAACGGGGGTTATATAACTTGCTTTTTTTGCGACATTTTCAAAGTCAACATCGCCCTGAAGTTTGCCAGTTTGTTCGTTCCTGTTTATACCCACGTCAATAATGACTGCTCCGGCTTTGACCATTTCGTTAGTCAAAAAATTTATTTTTCCGACGCCGACAACAATTATGTCTGCGTTTTTTGTTATGTCATTTAGGTTTTGAGTCTTGCTGTGACAAACGGTGACAGTCGAGTGTTCGCTCAAAAATGCGAGTGCTAGAGGTTTTCCCACTAGCAAACTGCGATTGATAATCACAACATTTTTACCGACCATATTGATATCGTATTCTTTAAGGAGGGCGATGACGCCACTTGGCGTGCAGCCTAGAATCGCAGTTTTGTTGCCCGAGACAAGTTTGCCAAGGTTAATCGAAGTTAAACCGTCCACATCTTTTTCAGGCGAGATAAAGTCGACAACCTTTTGAGCGTCGATATGGCTTGGGAGTGGTAATTGCACGATTATTCCGTTTGTTGAATTATCGGCGTTAAGTTCCAAAATTTTTGCGCATAAAGTTTCCTCTTTGACGCCATAGTCAAACTGATATAAATCCGTTTTGATACCAACAAAGTCGCATGATTTAATTTTGTTCGCGACATACACTAAACTCGCGGGATTTTGTCCCACAATAACGATTGCCAACTTTGGCGAAGGAGTGTTATGAGCGAACATATCTTGCTTTAAGGCTAGTTTTATATCGTCTTTAATTCGTCCCGCGAAACTTTTCCCGTCTAATATATTCATATAAATAATTTTATCACAACAAAATTATTATGTAAACATTTTATAAACTAACTGAAAATATGCTAAACTTTATGAAAAGTGAGGCAATTTATGCAAAATTTAAAACAAACAGACAACGAAATATATAAACTTATCAAAACGGAGGAGCGTAGGCAACATAGTCATCTTGAACTTATTGCCAGTGAAAATTATGTGAGCCGTGCGGTGCGCGAGGCAACGGGGAGTGTGCTTACCGACAAATACGCCGAGGGCTATCCCGGCAAACGCTATTACGGCGGATGCGAGGTTGTGGATAATATAGAAAGTCTTGCCATTGAACGTCTCAAAAAATTGTTTGGTTGCGAGTATGCAAACGTCCAACCTCACAGTGGCTCTAACGCCAATCTTGCCGCTTATTTGGCATTGCTTTCGCCTAAAGATACGATTATGGGGCTGTCGCTTTCACATGGCGGTCATCTCACACACGGTGCAAAAGTAAACTTTTCGGGCAAGATTTTTAACAGCGTGTCATACACTTTGGGTGCCGACGGATTAATTAATTATGACGATATTTTGAAACTTGCGAAGGAAACTAACCCAAAAGTAATAGTTGCGGGGACGAGTGCTTATCCTCGTAAAATTGACTTTTCAAAATTTCGCAAAATTGCCGACGAAGTGGGTGCTTATCTTGTGGCAGATATTTCGCATATAGCCGGACTGGTCGCTGCTGGAATTCACGAGAGTCCTATTCCATACGCCGATATTGTCACAACAACGACACACAAAACCCTTCGCGGTCCGCGTGGTGCCGTGATTATGTGCAAGGAACAATTTGCAAAGAAGGTCGATTCTGCCGTGTTTCCAACACTGCAGGGCGGACCTCTTGAGCATGTAATTTGCGCAAAGGCGGTTGCGTTTGGCGAAGCGCTTGACCCAAGTTTTAAAGCCTATCAACTTCAAATTGTGAAAAACGCCAAGGCGCTAGCAAATCGCCTTATGCAAAACGGCGTAAAGCTCGTTAGCGGTGGCACTGATACACATTTGATGCTTATAGACCTAACAAACGAAAATTTAACGGGTAAGGAACTGGAAAATCTGCTTGAAAAATCAAACATTTCAACAAATAAAAACACTATTCCAAACGACCCGCGTTCACCCTCAGTTACCAGCGGACTTCGCATTGGAACGCCCGCCGTCACAACTCGCAAAATGAAAGAAAATGAAATGATTTTGATTGCTGATATTATCTCAGACATAATAAAACATGGTGAAGACGCTGTTAAAAGGTCAAAAGAAAAAGTTAAAAATCTTTGTGCTCTTTTCCCTTTGCGTTAAAATCTTCAAAGCAAGAAATATTGACGTGATTAAATAACCAGTTTAGTATTTTGGAACTACGAACAGGGGCAATTTTGCCGAGGAATCTCAAAAGTTTTGCATCTTTGCCGATGACCTTGTATGCGCGTTTCCTTTCTATGTTTCGCACTATTTTGTTTGCCATTTTGTTTAAAGGGGTGCAAAAATGTTTTACGATTTTTATACTTTTTTCGTCAAAAACTTTTTTGTCAAAATCACTTTGAGTGAAGATATTTGTAAGTGTAAAGCCCGGAAGATATGTACCGACAAAAATTTTTTTATTCTCGCTATGTAGTATTTTCGAATATGCCGAAAGTGCAGATTTTGACGCGGTGTACGCGCTTTGACCTGGCACTGAAAAGACGCTGGCGGCGCTGGAGATATTGATTATTGCGGGATTTTTTTGCTTTAAAAAATAATCGTGCAGTATGTTTATGCAGAAAACTGTAGAAAAAAAGTTGGTGTCAAAAACCCTCTTTATATCTTCTATTGATATATCTTGGGCGCGCAAAAATGGCAACATTGTTCCAGCGTTGTTTATTATAATGTTATAATTTTTGTCTGCCAAATATTCGCGAAGTTTTTTCCAATCTTCTAGTTTTGAAACGTCAGCGACAAGATAAGAAAAGTGATGCGAAAATTCTTTTAACGCCGTCTTTTGCTTTATTAATTTTTCTTCACGCCTGGCGATGCCGAGAACATTGCAGTTGTATTTTTCAATCAAAATTTTTGTGAGTTCCAGCCCAATTCCACTTGAGGAGCCTGTTATAATGACGTTTGAATCATATAAATAAT
>CAYJEF010000085.1:0-3191 GCA_964369125.1 uncultured Christensenella sp. | reverse complement strand
GTTTTTCGGTGTCGTGTATATTTTGTCCTTGTGCGTTTTTTGTTTTTTTATTAGAGTTCAAAATTATTTTTTAAGCAAGTTTAGTTCGCCCATAACTTCGGCGATAATATTTGTCGCGCGGTCAATTTGCTCGTTTGTGAGAGTAGCCATATAACTAGTGCGAATAATGCTTTGACCCACAGGAACGGCGGGAGAAATAACCGAATTGACATAGACTCCGCGTTCAAACAACATATGGCAGGCGACGAAAGTCGTTTCGTTGTCGTAGGTGTTTATTGGAATTATTGGGGCTTCGCTGTCGCGAATATCCACGTGTTTTTCTTTTAGGCACTTTCTTGTGTAATCCGCCACCTCTTTGAGTCTAGCAATTCTCTTTGGTTCGCGTTTGATAATGTGTAGTGCAGCAATAGCACACGCCACACTTGCAGGAGGAATGGACGCGCAGAAAACATATGGACGGGAATTGTGCTTTATGTAATTGCAAACTGACCTGCTGGCAACCATAAATCCGCCAATGGATGCAAGGGATTTTGAGAACGTGCCCATAATGATATCGACCTCGTTTTCAAGACCAAAGTGTGACGCAGTGCCACGCCCGTTTTCGCCAATAACGCCAAATGCGTGGGCATCGTCCACCATAACTCGTGCGTTATATTTCTTCGCAAGTTTGACGATCTCGGGCAGTTTGCAAATGTCGCCACCCATACTGAAAATGCCGTCGGTGACGATGAGTTTTCCGCTCTCAAGTGGAACAGTTTTAAGAACCCTTTCTAGGTCCTCCATATCGCTGTGTTTAAATCTTAAAGTGTCTTTTGCAAAACTGAGTTTGCAACCGTCGTAGATGCTCGCGTGGTTTTCTTTGTCGCAAAAAATGTAGTCATTTCTGCCCGCAATGGCGCTGATTACGCCGAGGTTTGTTTGAAATCCCGTGCTAAACGTAACACATTCGTCCTTGTGCAAAAATTCCGCGAGTTCTTTTTCTAGTTCCAAATGAAGCCTTGTTGTGCCGTTTAAAAACCTTGACCCCGAGCAACCTGAGCCAAATTCCAAAAGGGCTTTTCGCCCCGCTTCGATAACGTCTGGGTGGCTGGTCAGCCCAAGATAGTTGTTTGACCCCAGCATAATTTCGTTTATGCCATTCATCACCACTTCTGGACCTTGTTTTGTCTCCAGCGAGTGGAAATATGGATAGATACCCTTTTTTATAAGTTCGTCTGCAATAGTGAAATTCGTGCATTTATCAAATAAGTCCATTTTATCTCCTTGTATAATAATATAATATAACACAAAGAGTATAACACCGAAATCTCAAATAGTCATTTGTTTTTTTTAATAAATAAAATTAAAACTTGTTTTTTTATAACTTTATTGCTATAATGCAATATATGATTTCGTTTGTAAACGTTTTTAAGAAATATACGAAGGAATACTTCGCACTTTCAAACATCAATTTCAAGTTTGAAAGGGGAGATGTTGTGGCACTCCTTGGACCAGAGGAGAGTGGCAAGACCTGCATTTTACGTATTCTTGCGGGGCTCGAGAGCCCAGACAAAGGCGAAGTGTATATCAAAAATATTCCCCTATTAAACGTCGACCGCAGTGCCGACATTTCAATGGGTTACATTCCATATAAAGCAAGTTTTTTTGACAAACGAACGGTCCATGACAATCTTAAATTTGTCCTCGACATTCGTAAAACGGAAAAGAGTGTTGCCGTCGATAACGTAAACAAAGCGATAATTGATTTTAGACTTGAGGGCATTGCGCAGGAGAGGATATACAAACTATCGCTGTTCCAAAAATATCTCGTGTCCATAGCTAGGCTGTCGTTTAGAAAACTTGACGTTGTCCTTATCGACAATATTTTCGAGGAACTTTCTATGGCTGAGACGAAGGAACTCGTTAAATTCTTCAAAAAGTATTTTATCAAACCAAACACTCTTGTCATTATTGCAACCAGTGACGAGAAGTTCGCTCATAGTATCGCTACCACTGTCGTCCACCTAAATTACGGAGTGATTGATAAAATAGAATAAGGAGACAAGAGCAAAATGGGAAGGAAAAAACTGGCTGTTTGCAATCTCGTTTTTGACGAGAATCAAACGCTTGAAGAGAAAATTATTCAAATGTTTTCGCCCGAGAATATTATCAGTTGCTTTTCAGAAAAACATCTCGACGAATATAAAAAGGTTATCGACCACACAAACATTCAAATGATTTTAAACGACGCTGACCTTATGAAAACAATCTATGCGTTTTTTGAAAATAACCTAAACTCTAGCGTCACCAGCGAAAAAACTTTTATGCACAGAAACACTCTTAACTATCGGCTAGACAAGGTTCGTAAATACACGGGGCTGTGTCTAAAGGGTTTTGAGCATGCGGTTGTGTTCAAAAATCTCATTATCATAAGCGAAATTATTAAATCGCTGAATGGCTAAATTAAAAGAATCTCAGTCGAGGTTCTTTATTTTTTTATAGTCGTTAATTTTTGAGGAGACATTGTTTGCTTCAGTGGCGGGTTTGGCGTCGTCTTTTTTTTCGTTATTTTTAAACAAAGACCCCAAGATTCCAGCGCCATTGTTTTTAGGCAAGTTAGGCAGAATGTTACTTAACATCGACATCATATTATTGCCACCACCGCTTGCGTCGGGCTTTTTTTGCGATAACATAGACATTATGTTTGAGAGCATATTGCCACCGTTTTGAAACAAACTCCCGAAGTTTAAGCCGTTATTTTGCGAAGAATTATTCGAATTTCCGTCACCATTTTGACCGTTAAAGTTTCCACCGTTTTGATTAAAATTTGCGTTATTTTGGTTAAAATTCGCGCCATTATTTATGTAATTTCCGCTATTTTTGGGCGTGTTTTCGTCCAGCATTTGGCTGGGATAACAAGAATATATGTTGTTTTCGCCACTTTTTTCATTATTCATATCCTATTATATGCAGTTTTTTCGTTTTGTTTTACACGACTTTTCACAATTAAAACCCGAAAAACATAACATATATAGAAACGAAAAGGGGAAGGCGATGGGAAAGAATTTGTTTGATTTTGCAAACGAAAGGATAGACGATGAGGAAATAAATAGGGTAAAAAAAGAGGCGGAAGAGAGCATTGACGACGAGACCAAGGCGACCGCAAAGGACCTTTATGAGAAGTATAAAAACTATTCCAAAGAGGACTTGGC
>CAYJEF010000084.1:0-3193 GCA_964369125.1 uncultured Christensenella sp. | reverse complement strand
TTTTAACACTAGACGCAGGCACTACCTCCGTCCGCGCTATACTCTATGAAGTATCCACCCAAAAAATTTTATGTGCAAAAAAGCAACCCTTCAAACAACATTTCCCGCACCCAGCATGGGTAGAACACGACGCAGAGGAAATATGGGAAAAGATTCAGGACTGTATAGCGTCAGTTTGCAATGATATTGAACCCACCGAAGTTTATGGCGTTGGCATCTCAAATCAGCGTGAAACAACCGTTGCTTGGGATAAATCTTCGGGAAAAGCGCTCGCAAATGCAATTGTTTGGCAATGTCGTCGCACTTCACGTGAGTGTGAAAAATTAAAAACCACTCATTTTGGAAAAGTAATACACAAAAAAACAGGGCTTATTCCTGACGCCTATTTTTCGGCAACGAAAATGAAATGGCTTATTGAAAACAACAAAAATGTCCAAAAAGCACTAAAAGAAAACAACCTTTGTCTCGGCACGATAGAGAGTTTTATTGTCTACAAACTAACAAACGGCAAAAGTTTTGTCACAGATAGCACCAACGCCAGCAGAACAATGCTATATAACATTCACACTCACCAGTGGGACAGTGAACTCCTTAAATTTTTTGGAATTCCTCGTAGCGCCCTACCTAAAATCGTAAATAATGATACAATCGTTGGCGAAACGAATATTTTAGGCGCTCCCGTCCCTGTAGCAGGACTTATTGGCGACCAACAAAGTTCTCTGTTCGGGCAAGGTTGTTTTGACAAAGGAATGGCTAAAAACACTTATGGCACTGGCTGTTTTATGCTCCTTAACACAGGGGATAAACCAGTATTAAGCAAGCGCGGACTCTTAACAACAGTCGCATACAAAACCAAACACGGCACATGTTATGCTTTGGAGGGCAGTGTGTTCAACGCGGGCAGTGTCGTCGATTGGGCTATTCAAAATCTATCACTTGCCAAAGACGCAGACGAACTCACCTCTCTTGCGACAAGTGTTCCAAATAGCGACAATGTCTACCTCGTTCCCGCATTCACGGGGCTTGGCACTCCTTATTGGGATATGGACGCCCGCGGTCTAATTTCTGGCATAACCCGCGCCACAGACCGCCGACATATCGCCCGTGCCGTGCTCGAAAGTATGGCGTTTTCCACTTTCGACGTCTTGAGAGTTATGCAAAAGGAAGTCAAAAACTCGATAGAGGAACTCCACGTGGACGGTGGCGGGAGCGCAAACGATTTTCTTATGAGTTTTCAGTGTGATCTCCTGCAAACTCGCCTTAAAAGATATAATATGGAAAGCACTTGCATGGGAATTATCTTTATGACAGGACTTGCCACCGGTGCCTACAAAAATATCGAAGAAATACGCGCTCAAGTTCAGCCTCTAGTTACATTCACTCCAAGTAAAACTCCCGCCGAAATTGTCCCCTTAATTCATGGCTACCATTTGGCAGTGCGACAAAGCCTGACAAAAAACATATAAAAAATAAAGGAGAACACACAAAATGAAAGAGAAATTTATAGAGAGTTTTGACAAAAGCCAAATCTATTCTTACGAGTGGGACGAGGTCGAAAACCCAATCGGCGTAGTCCAAATTATCCACGGAATGGCGGAACACGCGCGCCGCTACGATGAGTTCGCAAGGGAGTTAAACAAAGCGGGTTACATTGTCTTTGCAGACGACCACCGCGCCCACGGCAAGACTTCTGGCGTAGAAAATCTCGGTAAATATGACGGCGTCGACCTTTTTGAAGACACCGTCCAAGACGAGATTTTTATCTCTAAAATGCTAAAGGAAAAATACAAATTGCCCCTCTACGTTTTTGGTCATAGTTATGGTTCATTTCTACTTCAATCCTACATCGAAAAATGTAACCTGCACGACAAAGCAATTCTCTGTGGCAGTGCCTTAATGAAAAACCGCCCAGAACTATTTTTTGCAAAACTTATCGCAAAACTAACCCTTAAATATAAAGGTAAAGACGCTCCCGCCAAACTAATTGAAAAAATAAATTACGGCGGATACAACAAGAAAGTTAAAAGTGGCAGTTGGCTAAATAGCGACCAAGCAACAGCCAACGCATATTACAAAGACGAGTTTAACGGCAAACCAATGAGCGCAAAATTTTACGTCGATTTCTTCTCCTCGTTTAGTCGAATTTACAAAAATGAATACACAAAATCAATAGACAAAAACAAACCCCTTCTCATAATTTCAGGTAAAAACGACCCTGTCGGGAGTATGGGCAAAAGTGTTACAAATCTCTATAAATTTTATATAGAACTAGACGTCAAAAATGTCAAAATGAAACTTTATGAAGGTGCCCGCCACGAGATAATTAATGAACCGACAAGAGAGAAAGTTTATGCTGATATAATAAACTTTTTAAAAGAATAAAATGCAAACAAAACGCGAAGTATTAAAGATAGTAAAAGACACAATTTGTCGCCAAGACGATTACTCATATGGTGAAGAAGAACTTCTATGTATGATGGCGTTAAATCTCACAAAAGAGCAACTCTACAAATTAGAGAGTTTTAATTTTCGTGAAGTTAAACGCATTAAACGGGCACTTTATCTCCGTAAAACTGGTGAACCACTAAACAAAATATTTAAGCGCCAAAACTTTTTTGGAATAGACTTTTTTGTCAATAAAAACGTCCTCGCTCCACGGGCAGAAACGGAAATATTAGCAGAAAAAGCACTACAATCAATTAAAACTGCAAACAAAAATGTTTTGGACCTTTGCTGTGGTAGTGGTTGCATAGGGCTCACAGTCGCAAAACTTTCAAAAATCCCCGTTAAAGTTGTCCTTGCAGACATTGACGACAAAGCCCTTGCCGTTTGTCGCAAAAACCAAAAAAAGTTAAACATCGACAACGTAACAATTTTGAAAAGTAATCTATATTCGCGATTGAAAAAATTTAGTAAGTTTGATATAATAATATGTAACCCACCATACATAAAAACTGCGGATATAAAATCGCTTTCAAAATCGGTAAAAAATTTCGACCCGCATATTTCTCTTGACGGCGGTCACGACGGGCTGGAGTTTTACAGAAAAATCGCCGAAATTTCGGGAGAATTTTTAGCCTCAAATGGTAAAATTTTGCTTGAAATTGGCTACGACCAAGGGCAAGATGTCCAAAGTATATTTTCACAAAATGGCTTTGAAACAAAGTGTTTTAAAGATTATTCAAATAACGAC
>CAYJEF010000083.1:0-3200 GCA_964369125.1 uncultured Christensenella sp. | reverse complement strand
ACCGAATCCAATTGACAGCAGCAATCAGGTATGGCAATGGAAAGTATTCTTCAATTTACTGATTGAACACAGGAGAGAAAAAGAACTGTTGACAACTGACTGATTTGACGGACTTATGTCCTTTACATTTTTTGCGTTTTTCTAGGCGTGGCAAAATGCGAGTGCGAAAACACTTTTTGCTTTGGCTCGCTTTAACAATTTTGAGATTTCGTCTATCGTAGCACCGGTGGTAATTATGTCGTCGATAACGAGAACGGTCGCGTCTTTAAATAATTTTTTGTCCGCTATTTCAAAGCAATTTTTCACGTTTTTTTGACGTTCGTCTTTCGAAAGTGCGGTTTGGGTTGGGGTGTTTTTTATGCGTTTAATAGCGGTGAGATTTAGGACTAAATTACATTGCTTTGCGACTGTTTTTGCCAGAAGTTCGGACTGGTTGAACCCGCGTTCCTCCAGTCGATTTTTGAAAAGTGGAACGGGGACGACGAAGTCTATCTGCCTTAAAATTTCGCTTTGTTTTAGTTTTTCTGACATAAGTTCGCCCATTGTTTTACTGAAAAATTTGTCGCCATTATATTTTAGCGCGCGCACCATATTGCGGGCAATGCCAGAATATTTTGCGACGCAAAGTGCTTTGTCGAACTGATGTGGGGCGGAGTTTTTGCAATCCTCGCAAAAGTTGTCGAACACACTTACTTCGTCACCACATTTTGTGCAGGGGTTGGTGATAAAATTTATGTTGTTTGAGCACTTTTCGCAAAGATAGTGGTAGTCGTTTTTTAGGCGCTCCTGCCCACAATAGATGCACTCGAATTCGTCCGCAAACAGTGCTTTTTCAAACTCATTTTTTAGTATTTCTAAAATTTTTTTAGTCGCCATACAGTTTGTCTATTTTCTCCTTTTGAAGTTTCAAAAGTTCTTCTAGGTTACTAAAGCGCTTGGCAGTGTAGTTGTTGAAAATCATTCGAGCAATGTTCTTTTTTGGTCCAACAAGGACGACGAGTTTTTTGGCGCGAGTGACGGCGGTGTAGAGGAGATTTCTTGTTATTATTTGCGAAGAGCCGGCGACGACGGGAATAACTACGGCGTCGAATTCACTGCCCTGACTTTTGTGGATTGTGGTGGCGTAGCACACATATAGTTCCGCTACTTCTTGCTTTGTGTAAGTTGCCTCGCGGTCGTCGTCAAAGAGGACAGTGGTTTCGCTGGTTTGGAAATCAATGCGGGTAATTCTCCCCATATCGCCGTTAAACACGCCATTTCCGCGTTCTACAGCGCCAGTTTTGCTTTGCTTTTCCCACTCTAAGTTGTAGTTATTTATTGTTTGCAGGACTTTGTCGCCCTCGCGAAGGGTGCGGGTTTCAAAGTTTATCTCGTGTTTTTTGAGGCTGATTGGATTAATGAGTTCTTGGAGTTTGCGGTTTAGATTCTCGACACCACAAGCGCCGGATTTCATGGCACAAAGCACTTGAATTTCTTCGGGTTTGCACTCTAAAAATTTGGGGAGACGGCGGGTGGCGAGTTCTACGACACAATCGAACATTGCGTCGCTATCAGCGCGATATTCATAGAAAAAATCGCGACTTTGGTTACTTAAATCGGGCATTTTGCCTTCGTTTATGAGGTGTGCATTTGTAACAATTAGACTCTTGTCGTCTTGACGATAGATGTGCAGGAGCGTTGAAGTCGGGATTGTTTTACTGCTAATTATGTCGTGTAGGACGTTGCCAGCGCCGACGCTGGGGAGTTGGTCTTTGTCGCCGACGAGAACGAGTTTGCATGTGTTTGGGAGCGCTTTTAAAAGGCTATGGAATAAAGAAATATCGACCATAGAGACTTCGTCAACGATGACAACATCGGCAGTTAGGCGGTTTTTTTCGTTGTAGTTGAAAAACGACATATTGCCCTCTTTGAAATTCACTTCAAGAGCACGGTGAATTGTGCTGGCGTTATGTGCGCAGGCTTCACTTAGGCGCTTTGCGGCGCGACCTGTGGGGGCAATTAAAAATATGCGCTTGGTGTGCTTTTTCAGGGCTTGCAAAATACACTTAATAATCGTGGTTTTGCCAGTACCGGGA
This sequence comes from uncultured Christensenella sp., assembly GCA_964369125.1. Classification (GTDB taxonomy): domain Bacteria; phylum Bacillota; class Clostridia; order Christensenellales; family UBA1242; genus UBA7862. The sequence goes on along the minus strand of CAYJEF010000083.1, from coordinate 1,125 downwards.
CCGCCGGTGATGACAGTGACTTGACCTTTTACCGCTTGACAAATGGCGTCCTTTTGGGTGTCGTGGAGGGTGATTTTGCTGACGCGCTCAAACTCCGCGATTTCCGCGTCGACGTCACAAAGAAGTTCGGTTTGACTCTCCTGCATTGTGATAAGTTTCGTCGCGACGGCGCTTTCCATAATGTAAAATTTGCGTTCGCAGACGCATTTTATGCCTTGATAGTTAAAAGTGCGGACAAAACTCTCGATTTCTAGTTTCTCGATTTCTTGGTTAAAAATTGGGGTGAGGACGTCTAAACTCAAGGAAAGCAAGCCGAGGACACTTTCAAACAACGTGTCAAAAGGCAAATATGTGTGCCCGCTTTTGTCGCTGGCGTCTTTTAGCGTGTGCAAAATGCCGGCGCGGACGCGAAAGTCGGAGTCGCGCTCTATCCCCATTTTGTAGGCTATTTTGTCGGCGGTAAGAAAGCCGACTCCGTCAATATCTTCGACGAGTTTGTAGGGGTTGTTTGAAATAATTTCGATGGTTTTGTCTTTATAAAAATTGTAAATTTTGACGGATAAATTCGTAGAAATTTCGTATTGTTGCAGGAAAATCACTGCGTTTTGCATTTTGCGAATTTCCCTAAAACACTCGCCGATTTCTTTTGCTTTTTTGGTGCTAATTCCGCGCACTTCGGCTAGGCGATTTGGGGCGTATTCCATTACGTCCAAGGTGTCCGCGCCAAAGTGTTTTGCTATGGCTTCGGCGGTGACGGGACCAACGCCTTTTATGAGACCACTAGAGAGATATTTGATAATACTCTGGACGCTTTTTGGCTTCACGGAGTCTAGTTTACTAAACGAAAATTGCTCGCCAAACTTTTTGTTTTTAACAAATTCGCCTGTGAGTTCGACCTCCTCGCCTACGTTTACGCTTAATGTTTTGCCAACGCAAGTGAGGAGAGTTTCTTTGTATTCGATATTGAAAACAGTGTAGCCATTTTCAAGATTTTTATAGATTATATCTTCAACACTTCCGGAAATTTTCATAGTTTAAGTTTAGCGGAAAATATAAAAACAAGCAAGGGGATTTATAAAGCAAAGGTTATTTTTATTACATTGGCAAAAAACAATAAAAATACAT
>CAYJEF010000082.1:0-3207 GCA_964369125.1 uncultured Christensenella sp. | reverse complement strand
TTCAATATTAGACATTCTAATTTTCTCCTTATTTCATTTTTTTGATTTTTTATTTTATTTTATTTGTTTTTGATTTTTGGTTTTGTTATGCGCTTTGCTTTTTGGCTATAGCGTCAAGCGTTCTGGCAAGTTGTGAGACTGGTGCATTAAGCATTGTAAGCAACATTGCAATAAGAATTTCCTTGGAAGGAATCTTCGACAATGCTTCCACTTTGCCTGCGTTCATCACTTCTTTTCCAAGAATACCGAATTTTGCCGATAGCATTGGCATAGTTTTCTTTGCATTAAACAGCACGCTGGCTGCCGTCACTTCGTCCGCGCCAAACGCCACAGATGTAACGCCTTCGAGGTCCTTTGGGTCGTATCCCGTGATCCCGAGTTCGTCAAGCGCAATTTTTAGTAGGCGGTTTTTGTAGATTTTGTAGTCGACATTCTTTTCCCTAAAATTCTTTCTAAGGCGCGTGTCTTGTTCCACATTGATGCCTTGGTAATTCACAAAAACTACACTCTTGCAATTTGAAATTTTGCTCTTTATCTCCTCGACAATCTTTTTCTTTGCGATTATGGCTTCTTTTGACATTTTCACTCCTTTTAAGCTTTAAAAAACCTTACACCTATGTAAGTGTAAGGTCATTTCAACTTAAAAAGAAATAATCTCAAACTTACCTCGGCAAGATCTTCGTATACGAAGAATTACGATTTCTCACTTGCTGTCTTAAGTAATAGTTTTTAAAACATAAATATAATACACGATGTTATTTTGTTTGTCAATAATAATTAACAATTTCTAGACAAAAAATTTCTTGTCAAACTCTATAATTTCTCCGCCATTTATGACGCGAAAACGCTTTTTGGAAAGTTTGAGCATAGGAACGTCACTAAGTGAATCGCCATAACCCTCGTCAAAAGTTATTAGCCCAAGGTTTTTAAGTTTTTGCGCCTTGACTTCACCTTTGCAGTTTTGTTCGTTTGCCTTAAATTTTGCCGTTTTTGCGTCAATTTCGGAACAAATTAAGATAGCCTTTGGGTTAATTTTATTTGTGATATATTCCATCATAAACCGTGGAGTTGCGGAGCAAATGACGTCATCATCTTTTCGTTTTTCAAAATACCACGCGTTGATATTATTTATTTCTTTTTCCCAAAATTTTTCCAAATCTTTTTCGTAGTCTAAATGCAAAATAAACGAAAAGAATTTCTCTTTAAAACGCTTTAAATCAATAATTTTTAGCGCTTTACAAGCGCCCCAAAACCCGCTTTTTAAGAGATGCCACCATATCTTTGGGTGACGACGAAGGCAAAAAAAGTAGAACCGCGACGGACTGTCATATTTATATATTGTTTCATCAAAATCATATAAATTCATATATACATTATCTCATATATTTTGTAAAATTTCAATTATTTTTGAGTGACACTTGGGAAGAACAGTTTTTCAATCTTTGAAATTGGCATAACGTCTTTTTTCTCGGCGTTCCCTTCAACGAGGACATAGACTTTGTTATTTGTCATTATATCTTTTATCTTTGCGTTTATCTCATCTGCAGTCATTTTTTTAATTATTTTTTCACTAACTTTACTCTTGTTTTGTTTTCCATAAAACATATAATTTTCTATGTTGTCATTATTCAAAAAGAAATTACTTTTTCTATAAGCCATTTCTTCTGTAATCTTATCTCTTTCATCAATTTCTTTCTTTTTGAGTGGTGTTATTTGAGCTTTGTTAAAAATGTCAGCAACCAAAGATATTGCTTTATTTATATTTTCTTTTTTTGTTTGAAAACGCACATAAATTGATTTTGTAGAGTCTTGAGAAAATATTTCGGACGAATATACAAGCCCATTTTTGAACCTTAATTCTTTGAAAATATCACCATTAACTCCGCCTAATAACGATATGATATAAGATATCTGAAACCTCTGTCTTAAATCTTTGTTATTGATAATTTTTGTGGGAATTAATATCAAAACTGAGTTTGCTTCGTTTTCATTTTTGCTTAATATTAGTTTTCTTTTCTCTGCAAATATTGGATTAATATCGAGTTGTTTTATTTGAGGCGTATCGTGTGGTATGCTTGAAATTAAATACTTTTTCACAAGATATTTTGCGTGCCATAGTGAAATATTGCCAGAAATGCCAACCACAAGATTATTTGAGTTTATTATTTTTGAAATATGATTTTGGACTTGTCTATTTGTATATTTTATTATGTCTTTTTTCTCTCCAAGACCGTTTGTATTTCTGAATTTATCAAGGTAAACTTTTCCGTTTAATTTTTCTAGAAATTGCCTGTTAACATTGGCTTTTGTGTTATTTATTTCGGATATAATTATTTCTTTTTCTTTTTCAAATTCTTCTTTTGTAGGACTATCAAAAATCATTGTTTCAACAAGCCGAGAAAAAGCCTCGTTTATAAATTTTTTGTGAGTATTTTTTGCGAATAATAGAGATTTTTTTGAAGTGCCCGCACCAAAACTTATGCCTTTTTTGGCATAATCTTCTAATAATTCTTCTCTTTTCATTCCCTTTATCCATTGTCCCCTTAGGTGTTCGCCAAAATGAAGTAGTCCGGGCTTATATTCAGTGTTTGCCGAGCCGACGGAAAAAACTACCTGAACATTAACCTCTTTATTTATATTATTTCTCGTGTGAATTAAAACAGCGCCGTGTGGCAATTTTATAACATTTGTCCTCATTTATTTTCCTTTTGTTTGACATATTTTAACATACGTGAAGGTTTTTAACAATACAAAATTATTTTATGCAAAAAAAAGAACCGGTGAGTTACCTCACAGGTTCTTTTATGTTCCAATTAATAGTCAAGGAATTTCGGGTTATATTTTTACTTGTTCATTCAAGAGTTTTTTGATTGGTTTGCTTTCCAATTTGTGTACCTGCCAAATTCTATGAACTTGGTTTCGTCGACTCACTTCTCTTTAAAAGGAGGTGATCCAGCCACACGTTCTCGTATAGCTACCTTGTTACGACTTCACCCCAGTCATCGATTTTGCCTTAGGCAGTTGCTTCCTAATTGCTTAGGTTAGCTCGCCGACTTCGGGCCCCCTCGACTCCCATGGCGTGACGGGCGGTGTGTACAAGACCCGGGAACGCATTCACCCCGACATGCTGATTCGGGATTACTAGCAACTCCGACTTCGTGTGGGCGAGTTTCAGCCCACAGTCCGAACTGAGACCATTTTTTTGAG
>CAYJEF010000081.1:0-3216 GCA_964369125.1 uncultured Christensenella sp. | reverse complement strand
GTTTTGGAACTCTTGGTAGTTTTCAAAGGCGTGCAGACAGGATATTTCATAAGTTTGAAAGAAACCGGACTGGAAGCAATGGACCCAACTGGGCTCGGCGCAGCGTCGACAGCAACCGCTGGTTTTGATGCAAATCTTGCCCGCGTGGATTTCTATATGGCTATTGCCATTTCTGTGTTCTTGCTGGCTCTTACGGCATATTTCGTGATGTCTATGTTTGAATGCACAAAAGATTACAGAAAATGGGTCGTGCTTGGTCTCGGCTTGGCGTCCACAACACTCATCGTTATTGTGTTTGTAAACGCCATGGAATATATGACCAGACTTCGCGAGTTTGCAAATGCCATTGACACATTCGCAAACACCGCTGGACGTGAAACCATACTGACAGGATTCTTCGAAACATCACTTGGCCCAACCGAAGCAGCGGCGAAAGCAGCGGAAACAATTGCAAAATTGAACGCATCTTCTGCCCAAATCTTAGACCAAGTTGGCACGAGTTTGATAACAAGAATTGTCTCGCTGTTCGTGTATGGTCTTGCTCCAATCGTTTTTGCTCTCAAGAAATTTTCTTTTGTTCATAGCAAATAATAATTTCTAAACATAAAAAAAATCGCCCGTAAGGTTAATCTTTGCGGACGTTTTTTTATTTGTAATATAAAAAATAAAAAAATAAAAAAATGTCACAAAAAGTGTTGACTTTTTTATTACGCTGCATATAATAGTGCTAGCACTCTTTAATAAAGACTGCTAATATACAAAACATCACAGTGTTAATTTTTGCTTTCCCATTCAATAAATTTATATAAATTTTTGAATGGATCCTCTGAAATGAAGGGGGCATACGGGGGACACAAAAAAGTAGCGGTTAGCCGTTAGGCGTGCCCGCGTAAACTCTTTTGTGTCCCCCCGTAAAGCGAAGCGCATTGCCACCCCAGAAGCGAAGCGTAAAAGGAGGTTTTAAGTTTTGGACATTGAATTATCACCACGCAAGCGAGCAATACTCTACAATGCACTTGATAATTATATCAAACTGGCCAGTCCCATAACAAGTTTGCTCGTCCAACAAACCGAACTTCATGACCTCTCGACCGCGACAATTCGTAACGAACTAAATGCTCTAGAGGCAATGGGCTATCTCAAACAACTGCACACCTCCAGCGGACGCGTGCCCACCACCAAAGGCTATCGATTTTTCGTTAATGAAACGCTAAGGGATATGAAATGCGACCAGCAATATCTTGGCGAAATAAAAAGTGAAATGTTTTCGCGCTCGACGAATTTAAGCGAAATTGTGGACTCAATCTCAAAAATTGTATCCACCACCACGCACTATCCAACGGTTTTTATGTTCGACGGCTTTGACAATTTGCAGGTGCAGGGAATTAAAATAATATATCTCCTCGGCAACCAAATCCTTGTCCTTGTGGAGACCAATGTCGGCGCTATTTCAAACACAATTATGGCAAATGGCAACATTACAAAGCAAGATTGCGACAACGCCTCAAACGTATTTACGAGCATATTTTCGGGCAAAGACATAAGTTTTCTCACCCAAAATGTGGAAAATTTTAGCAAAAAAATTAAAAAATCTATGATTGAATACGAAAATATTTTCAAACTCGTGCTTTCGGTTTTAGACGTCTATTACAATAAAACCAAGAGTAAAGTAAGCAATCAAGGGCTCATAAAACTGCTTGAAAGCAAGGAATTTAAAAACATCGAGAGTGCCAAAAATATTCTAAGTGTCCTCGATGATGACGAAAAACTTCGCGACATTATGGAGATTGCCGATGACAATTTTGATATTAGCGTAAACGTGGGCGACGAACTCAAAAACGACAAACTTTGTGAGTGTGCCATAATCAAAACTCCACTTATGTTAGATGGAAGGCGCATAGCAACCGTGGGGGTGATTGCCCCAGAACGCACAGACTACGCGAATGTAGCAGGTGTCCTAAAATTCGTGTGCGACGAACTAAAAAACAAACTTGATAAAGGAGGGGAAAATGGATAAGCACAACAATCCCGAGAAAGAACCAAACCAAAAAACTACTGACGAAAACACAAGCGAAAACCTTAAACTTAAACCAAAAACCGTAGTTTTGACAGAGGAGGATTTTAATAACATAAAACTCCAACTGGCAGACGCCCAAAACGACTATAAGGAACTGGAACGCGACTTTGATAACGCAAGAAAACGCTTTCGCGAAGACGCCGAGAGATTAAAACTAGAAGGCATAACGGACGCGCTAAAAACCGTGCTCCCAGCGCTCGACAGTTTCAAAAAGGCTCGGCAACTTATAACGGACAAAGCGGTACTATCGGGCATTGATATGATTGAAAAGAACATAATGCTTGCGTTAAAAGACCTAAAAGTTCAAAAAATAGACTGCGTGGGTAAAAAATTTGACCATGACTTCCACAATGCAGTGCTGACGATGACAAAAGAGGGCGTCAAACCCGGCACTATCATAGAGGAAATTGAAGCGGGCTACATTCTAGGCGACAAGGTTATTAAATTCAGCCAAGTCGTCGTGGCAAAATAAAAAAACAAAAAAACAAAAAAAATTAAAGGAGAAAAATATTATGTCAAAAATTATAGGAATTGATTAAGGAACAACAAATTCCTGCGTCGCGGTTATGGAAGGCAAGACCGCAGTCGTAATCCCAAATGCAGAGGGGGAGCGCACCACTCCTTCTGTCGTCGCCTTTTCAAAGGGTGAACGCCTTGTCGGTCAAGTGGCAAAACGCCAAGCCGTCGCAAATCCAGAAAACACGGTGATGTCCATAAAACGCGAAATGGGCACAGATTTCAAAGTGACCGCGGAGGGCAAAAACTATACTCCGCCCGAAATTTCTGCAATGATTTTGCAAAAATTGAAGAAAGACGCCGAGAGTTATCTTGGCACCAAAGTTACGCAAGCCGTCATCACTGTGCCTGCATATTTCAACGATAGCCAACGCCAAGCCACCAAAGACGCGGGCAAAATAGCGGGGCTTGAAGTCCTTAGAATAATAAACGAACCAACGGCAGCATCGCTTGCCTATGGGTTCGACAAAACCGACAAAAACCATAAGATTTTGGTTTATGATTTGGGTGGCGGAACGTTTGATGTCTCCATTCTTGAAATCGGCGACGGCGTGTTTGAAGTTATTTCGACTTCGGGCGACAGCAGGCTAGGTGGCGACGACTTCGACAAGAAGGTTATGGAC
>CAYJEF010000080.1:0-3348 GCA_964369125.1 uncultured Christensenella sp. | reverse complement strand
TTGATTAAATTTTAGTAATATAAATAAAAATAATATTAAAAAAGTCAATTAAACCTTGACTTTTTTTGTTCCCTTTGATATCATACATTCGTTGTATTATGGCGCAAAGCGCGCCAGTAGCAATCAATTTATTTGTTTGGAACGCAAAATAGATTGTTCTTGCAAGATAATTCTTGCATTTCTCGAAGTTTTTTGAAAATATAAAGTGATTTTATTCCACAATCCCTTTAATAATTCAAAACTTTTTTGAGAAAGGGTTTTTTATTTATGTTGCAAAAATAAAAACCCAGCGCAGAAATAAGGAGGAAAATATGCCTACAATCAATCAATTAGTAAGGCACGGCAGGACCAAAATCGCTAAGAAATCCAAGACGCCAATTCTGGACCAAAATCCACAGAAACGTGGCGTTTGCCTTTCCGTCACCACCACTTCACCAAAGAAGCCAAACTCCGCACTCAGGAAAATTGCGAGGGTTAAACTTAGTAGTGGTCAAGAAGGCACGGTATATATCCCAGGCGAAGGACACAACCTTCAAGAGCACAGCGTTGTTCTTATTCGTGGTGGCAAAGTCAAAGACTTACCTGGTGTTCGTTACCACATTGTTCGTGGCACTTTGGACGCTGCTGGCGTTGCAAAACGCAAACAAGCCCGTTCTAAATATGGCGCCAAGAAAGCAAAATAATTAGGACCAATCTATTTTAATTTTGACACACAAAATTTATAATTTCAAACAAGGAGGATATTATGTCAAGACGTAATCGTGCAACAAAACGCGAAGTTTTGCCAGATCCAGTGTATAATTCCATAGTTGTCACAAAGCTTGTTAACCAAGTGATGTTAGACGGCAAGAAAGGAATTGCATTCGGGATCGTATACAGTGCTTTTGATATCATAAAAGAGAAGTTAGGCGAAGAGCCACTCTCGGTTTTTATGAAAGCACTTGAGAACGCAAAACCAGTGCTTGAAACAAAAGCAAGAAGAGTCGGTGGCGCAACCTATCAAGTCCCCACCGAGATAAGACCAGACAGACGCCAAACTTTGGCTATCAGATGGATGGTCAGTTTTGCCAGAAAGCGTGGTGGAGAAAAAGAGATGAACAAGAAACTCGCAAGTGAACTCATCGACGCCTATAACAACGCTGGCGGAGCAATTAAGAAGAAAGAAGAAATGCACAGAATGGCAGAAGCAAACAAAGCATTTGCGCATTTCAAATGGTAATTTTACAAATATAAAGGAGATAACATGGCAAGAAGTTTTCCAATAGAAACTTACAGAAACATCGGCATTATGGCGCACATTGACGCGGGGAAAACCACCACTACCGAGAGAATTTTATACTACACCGGCAGAACACACAAGATAGGCGAAGTCCACGACGGCGCCGCTACAATGGACTGGATGGTGCAGGAACAAGAGCGTGGCATCACCATAACCAGTGCTTGCACTACAGCGCATTGGAAGAACCATATAATAAACGTCATCGACACCCCGGGACACGTCGACTTCACAGTAGAAGTCGAGCGTAGCCTTCGTGTCCTCGACGGCGCAGTGGCTGTTTTTTGCGCGCGTGGCGGTGTTCAGCCTCAAAGCGAAACCGTTTGGCGCCAAGCCAACACCTACAAAGTCCCACGCATCGCATACGTGAACAAAATGGACCGTGACGATGCGAATTTCTACCGCGCAGTCGAAATGATGAAAGCGCGTCTAAAAGCCAACGCTGTTCCGATCCAACTCCCAATCGGGCAGGAGCAAAATTTTAGGGGCATTATCGACCTTGTCGAAATGAACGCAACTTTATACAAAGACGATCTTGGCAAAGAAATGGAGACCATAGAAATCCCAAGTGATTTAGTCGAAAAGGCACAAAAATATCACGCAGAACTCGTGGAAGCCGTTGCAGAAACCGACGATCATTTGCTCGAAAAATTCTTCTCTGGCGAAGAAATCACCACAGAAGAACTCAAAAAAGGCATCAGAAAAGCAACTCTTGCGCTGAAAATTACCCCAGTAACATGCGGTAGTTCCTTTAAAAATAAAGGTGTGCAAAAACTTCTCGACGTCATTTGCGACTACCTCCCAAGCCCAATAGACATAGACTCAGTCGTCGGCACAAAAGTTGACGGCGAGACTCAAGACGTTAGACACGCAAAGGACAACGAACCAATGAGCGGTCTCGTGTTCAAGATTGCCGCCGACCCATTCGTTGGCAAAATCAGTTATTTCCGCGTCTACTCGGGTATTTTAAAAGCGGGCTCATATGCTCTTAATCCAACCAAAGGCGTAAAGGAACGTATCGGCAGACTGCTTCGTATGCACGCCAATCACCGTGAAGACGTTGAAGAAGCCTACTCTGGCGATATTGTCGCAGTTGTTGGGCTCAAAGCATGCACAACGGGCAGCACTCTTTGTGACCCAGATCGCCCAATAATTCTAGAGAGTATGAATTTCCCAGAACCCGTCATAAACATTGCCGTCGAACCTACCACCAAACAAGGTCAGGAAAAAATGGTCAATGCGCTCATCAAATTTGCCGAAGAGGACCCAACGTTCAAAACTTGGACGGATAAAGACACCGGGCAGACTATAATCGCAGGTATGGGTGAACTCTATCTTGACGTTATCGTCGATAGACTTCGTCGTGAATACAATGTTGACGTCAACGTCGGTCGCCCACAAGTCAGTTACCGCGAAACAATTCGCAACTCAGTGGAAGCCGAAGGCAAATACATTCGACAAACTGGCGGACACGGTCAATACGGTCATTGCTGGATTCGCATCGAACCACTCGAAGCAGGCAAGGGATACGAATTTGTGGATAAAATCGTCGGTGGCGCCATTCCAAAGGAATATATCCCAGCAATAGACAGCGGTATTCGTGAAGCGAAACAAAACGGCGTTTTGGCGGGCTACGAAACAGTTGACTTCCGAGTCACCGTATTCGACGGCTCCTACCACGATGTCGACTCGTCCGAAATGGCATATAAAATTGCGGGCTCCATGGCGTTTAAAGAAGCCGCCAAGAAAGCAACCCCAGTTCTTCTTGAACCTATTATGAAGATTCAAGTCGAAATGCCAGAGGACTATCTCGGCACTGTTATGGGTGGGCTAACCAGCCGTCGTGGCATTCTGCAAGGAACCGAAGACCGCAGTGGGTCCATAGCAATCAATGCTATTGTTCCGCTTTCTGAAATGTTTGGATACGCAACAATTCTTCGTTCGTCCACTCAAGGCAGAGGCACATTCACAATGGAATTTTCGCACTATGCGGAAGTGCCAAAGAGCATAGCCGAAAAAATTATCGGTAAACGCAAAAAAGACTAATAAAAAATAAAGTCTTAAATACACAA
>CAYJEF010000079.1:0-3387 GCA_964369125.1 uncultured Christensenella sp. | reverse complement strand
TTGCACAAATAAATCTATAATATTTATGTTTTTATTAAATGTTTTAAAAGTAACTTAGGGGAGAAATCGGCAAAATGGATAAGATTTATGACATTGCAATCATCGGCGGAGGACCTAGCGGGATAACTGCGGGAATTTACGCAAAACGGGCGGGATTGGACGTCATAATCCTCGAAAAAGCTGTGCCGGGCGGAGTGATTTCGTCGTCTTTTGAGGTGGAAAACTATCCCGGATTCGAACTGATTGCTGGTATGGAACTTGCGACTAAAATGTATGAACACGTAACAAAAATGGGCGTGGCTTTTGAGTTTGACGAAGTGAACAAAGTGCTTGCTACGGGCGACGTTAAAGTGGTGCAGTGTTTGCGAAATTCCTATAAAGCGAAGGCAATAATTTTGGCACACGGCGCCAAAGTGAGAAAACTGGACCTCGAAAACGAAAAAGACTATATCGGCAGGGGCATCAGTTATTGCGCCACTTGCGACGGCAACTTTTTTAAGGGTAAAACTGTCGCTCTAGTCGGTGGGGGCAACACGGCGCTTGAGGACGCATTTTATCTCAGTAACGTCGTAGGCAAAGTTTATTTAATTCACCGCCGAGACGAGTTTAGGGCAGACAATATTTTGGTCAACAGGGTTAAACAGCAGAGCAACGTCGAAATCGTGTATAACAGCGTTGTTACGTCTATTTCGGGGGGTGACAAACTCGACAAAGTGGTGGTCGAAAACGTTTCGACAAAAAAGAAACGCACGCTTGATGTGGCGGGGCTTTTCGTGTGCATTGGGCGCGGACCGGACACTGATATGATTGAGGGAGACCTAAACAAAACCGAAAATGGGTATATAATAACCGACGAAAATATGAAGACAAATATCGACGGAGTGTATGCCGCGGGCGACATTCGCAACACTCGCCTAAGGCAAATCGTCACTGCGTGTGCCGACGGCGCCATTGCCGCGACAAAGATTTTCGAGTATTTAAAGACAAAAGAGAAGTCAAAATGATTTACATTTCAAAGAATTGGTTTGAAATTTTGCGTGACGAGTTTGAGAAGGAATATTTTAAGTCGCTTCAACAATTTTTGAATGTCGAATACGTTAGTAAAACTATTTATCCCGAAAATGAGAAGATTTTTAACGCCTTTATCCAGACGAAGTTTGAGGACGTGAAGGTTGTTATTATCGGGCAGGACCCATACATAAACGAGCATCAGGCGCACGGACTGTGTTTTTCCGTCGAGCGTGGGAGCATTCCGCCCAGTTTGTGTAATATTTATAAGGAAATTCGCGCTGAACTCGGGGCGTATATCCCAAACAACGGCAATCTTACGAAATGGGCGCGCCAAGGCGTTCTGCTACTCAACAGCGTTCTCACCGTCGAAAGTGGCAAAAGTAACAGCCACAAAAATCGTGGTTGGGAGATTTTTACGCACGAAGTCGTCAGTCGCCTTGCACATCATAAAGACCCAATTGTGTTTATGTTGTGGGGTGCTAACGCAAGAAAAGTGATAGAAAATATCGACCTCTCGCGTCATCTAGTCCTCACCAGCGCGCACCCAAGTCCGATGTCGGCAACAAGTGGATTTTTTGGGAACGGGCACTTCAAAAAATGTAACGAATATTTGGAAAAAATGGGCAAAAAACCCATTGATTGGCAGATTGAAAATATATAAAAATTTAGATTTTTCTAAAGAATTTCGCCAGTGATTTTTTTGACACTTCGGCGTTTTTTTGTCGCTTATTTAGGTCGCGACTGGAAACATTTACGTTTAATTTCCCTCGCACGAAATCAATCTCAATCTCGTCGCCTGTTAAAGTTAAGTCAAGCGTGTCAATATCTTGCGTTTCGCACACAATACCCATGCATTTTATGCTGTCTTCGAGTAGACCATTTGTGATAATTATGTTGTCGTGAGTTTTGCCCACGGACGCGAGTGCAAGGGGAGTTTTACACACATTAGCAGGGCAATTCTTCGCCCATTTTGCCTTTATTACAATCACTTCGCCTTTGTTTATAAGGTTATTTAAAACAGCGTTACTAGCGTCCTCGTCGCTGTCAAATACTATGGCGTCAGCGATAATTTTTGTCTTATCTGGCGTGAGATTTATCGTCTTCGTGACGGCAAATTTTCCCGATAAATTCCCGCGCATAATAACGTTACTGGTGTCCCGAACTATAGTCAAAAATTCTTTGTAATTTTCGGCGTCCTTCGTAGTATCAAAAAGAGTTTTGCCTGAAAATGTTTTGTAATCTCCGCCAACGATTTTCTTCTCAATCATTGCCTTAATTATGCCTTTCGTCCCGCCAAATTCTCTGTAATTTTCTGCGCCTTTATTCGTGTCAAAAAGCACTGGACATTTCTCAAGAAGTCCCAAAATTTTTTCTATTCCAAAATCAATTTGCGCCTCGTCCGCGAGCTGTGCAAGAGCATTTGAAATGCTGTAACTTCCGCCCAAAACACCGCTAAGTATCTGGGCATTTGCTATAGATTTTTTGTTTATCATCTTGCCTAGTGGCAGGCGAGATTTTGTAAGTTCAACAATTCTCTGTGCTACGTGCGCCGCCTCGTCTTCTTTTAAAAAGCTGTTTGCTGAGGTTGTGGAGGAATTCATTTCAATAAGTTCCATTATTTCAAGCACTGTGTAGAAAAGATTTTCAGTGCTTAGTTCCACGCCAGAACCGTATGTTTCGCAGAAATTTTGCTTCGCTCGCTCCAAATCAAACGCACTTTTCTTGTTTGTTGCAATAAGACCCGGAAGGGAAAGTACGTCAAGAAGATTTTGCCCCGATATTTTTTGCGATAATCCGAGAGGCAAAATAAGAGTTGGAATATTTAAGCGAATAGAGGCAAGCAGGCAACCCACTGTGCAGTTAAAACCGCTTGGCAGATATACCACAGCGTCGCAATGTTTTTCGCTTAAAATCATTTCAAGAAAATTCGCGATGTGGTGCTTGTAGGCGCTTGAAACTTCGCTGTTTGTGCCAAAATTTCTAACACGTTCATTAATAGCAGGAATGGTGATAACCTCACTATTTAGCCCGAAACTGACCACTTTTTGTGCCACTAACCGCCCAAGCGACAGGGGATAACTAGCAACGTCATACGCGACTACTACGCCGATTTTTAATTCCTCAGTTTGTCGCGACATTTTGTTTTTCAGTTCCGTTGCCAAACTTTCAATACTCTTTGTGTTCCTTGCCATAATTTACTCCAAATTTATTACAAAAATTAATTACTAAATTTTGTAAAATTTAATTTAATTCATTATAATACAAAAATTAATAAAAATAAATAGGCAAAGTGACTATTTCCTTTTTTTATTCATTTTTTTACATTCAAACAAAAAAACATTCAAACAAAAAAACATTCAAACAAAAAAACATTCA
>CAYJEF010000078.1:0-3387 GCA_964369125.1 uncultured Christensenella sp. | reverse complement strand
GTGTTATACTTTCCAATTTTGCTATTTTTTCTAACTTTTAGAATCTTTAAAATTTGCCTTAATTTTATTAGTTTTTCTCTCATATTTCCCCACATTTCTGCAATATAATTTTTTAATTTTGTCAATAATTAACATATAATTTTCACAAGGAGAAATAACTTTGAAATTCATTTTGTTTTATATTCTTTGTTGTTCTTCCGTTTTGTTTTCGCCCACGCTTTACACGCCAGTTCTCGCGAAATCTCTCACGACCTATGCCTACGCACGCGTAGAAAGTTTGGGTGTCAACCTCTACGAGTTCCCGCAAAAAAGCATTGTTGACAACGCAATGTTTGAGATCCCACAAAGTTATTTTGTCTTGCTCCTTAGTAACTACAACGACGCGTTCTACAAAGCGCAATATTTAGGAGTGGTCGGTTATGTCCTAAAATCCGAAGTTTTTCCCGTGTCAAACACGCCCAATCGCCCCTATTTAAACGACTTGACATTTTGGGTTTTTTCAAGCGATGGACGAAGTATGCAAAGCGCACCCACAAGGAATTCCAGCGTCGTCACTACCCTCTCTCTTCACGAGCGCGTCAGCTACTATGGAGAATTACAAGGCGAAGAAATGGTTGCAGGTCGAGGCGCCACGTGGTATTACGGCAAAGTGGGCGAAAACTATGGGTATGTCTACGCGGGTCTATGCGACACCTCCTCAAATTTTACAGAAAACACAGAACCCGTCACATACATCACAAATCCATTTGTGGACTCTAACGACTACCTCTACAGCCTAGTCGATATGACGTCAAACCTAAAAATCCTCGTTCTATTTCTACTCGTCGTGCCGGCGCTACTGCTCGTTTACCTGCTCTTTAAACCCTTTAAATTGGAGCAAGACCCAAAGAAAATAAAGCGTCATTCCCGCGTGCAAACCATAAAACAAATCCAAGATTTCTACGACGACACAATATAAATTCCTAGCAAAAATTCCTTTTTGAAAAAACTTTTCTTTTCAAAATTTTTACTCTAAACAATTCGCCTAAGCCTTTTCAAAATCATACTACACACCAGTTCTGGACAAAAACTAACCGTGTTTCCCGTGCTCTCAAAACTCTCAATTTTGTTAAGCACGTCAATCCAAAAAAAGTTTTGAACAATGCCCTCCCAAGCGCGTCTATTTGCCTCAATTTTCTGTAAAAACACACGCTTAAATTCACTCATCGCCACCTTAAGTCGCCTAAAAGTCTCGCGTACACTCCTGTCTATAGACTTTGCAATAAAATTAATGTCAATCTTGTCAATACACCGCGCGATTATCAGTTTTGAGTGCCGCTCTGGCAATTCGCACAGCGTCTCGTCTGCAAGCACTTTAAGGTTAATAAGGTTCACCTTTTGCTCCATCAGTTTCAAAATAGATTCCGTCTGCCTATACACGCCGTCGGTCAAATTTTCGCTTTGAGGAGAACAGGCACGCGTCCGCACCAACCTGTCAATGGAATCCGCAACCTGTGGAATAATGCCATAAATTGCAAGCAAAGATTTCACTTCAAAATTCAAATTCTTCATAATTTCTTCCTTTTATATTTACCATTTCCCTTGTAAACTTCGCAAATTCTTGCTTGTCACCACCATTCTAAAATACCCAAAACTTCTAAGTCAAGGTTCGGTGACACAATTTTGAATAATTTTTTAAAAAACTTTTAAATATAAATTTTATTTCTCACAATAGATTTCCTTACACTTGACATTTGTCGAATTTTGTCGAATTATCTACAACTAAAAATGAGAAAATGTTTTTTAAAAAATTGTCGTGTCAAACATATGTTCGATAATAACATCTAAATGTTGACAGTTCGCGTCTCCATTTTATTTTTTAAAAAATATTTTTGAGAATGTTTTAAAATTTTTTTAAAAAAATCCCTCTGCTAAAAAGCAAAGGGTTAAATTTACAAAATTTTTTCACGCTAGTTCGTTTTCAATGTAGTTTTCCATATTCTCCACACGAATTTTGTTCAAACTAATTTCATACGCCGTCTTAGTTTGCGTCTCGCTTTCGCTCAGTTTCTTTTGATATTCACGGCTTTGGATTCTGCCAATAATATCCACTTTCTCGCCCACTTTAATACCCCTAACAAACCGCGCGTTTCGCCCCCAAGCGATACACGGCAGATAGTCCGACTTGTTATAAGCCCTGTTAACCGCCACCAAAACGTCACAAATCTCGCGCCCAAACGGCGTTGTCCTAAAAATCGGTTCTTTGCACACAAACCCCGAAAGTTCCACGACATTTGGGTTCATAGTGTCGTCAAAATTTATGATTTCACGCACGAAAACCGTGAGAAGAAGTTTGCTTTTGCCGTCCAAAATCTTGTTGTAACTCCTAAATTGCCCCTTAATCGACACCATCTTTCCGATAGCAAAATCCTCCCCGCCAAGGAGCCTCTCCGACACCGTCACCGGCACAAGATCGTAATTTTCGGACAGACGTTTGACCTTGAGATCGAGTTCATAAAACCCCTCGCCGAACACCTCGTGACTAAATTTCGGCTGTGATACGACCTCCCCTTTCAAAAAAACTTTGTTGTTTTCCATAAGTTCGTAATTCATTTTTTCCTCCATCTTTATATTTCAAAAATTTTTCATTTTGGTCTTTGCATGCCGGCGTTGTCTATGGTATAGTCACCTTTCAAAAGCAAATCACTTATATGCACGAACGAATAGCCTTGACTTTTTAGGATTCTAATAATGCTAGGGAGTGCCTCCAAAATGTGTTCAGCGTTGTTGTGGCACAAAATTATCGAACCCGACTTAACCTTTCTCACAATATTTCGAGTAATCTCTTCTCCCGAAATTCCTTTCCAATCCAGCGAATCCACGTCCCATTGAATTGTTTGAAGTTGCAGTTTTTCGGCAACCGAAATTACGTTGTTATCATACGCCCCAAAAGGTGCACGAAATAGCGTAACGTTTTTGCCCGTAATACTTGAAATTTTCTTCACACTCTGCGTCAATTCCAGTTCCATTTGAGATGACGAAAGTGACGTAAAGTCAGCGTGCGTGTTGCTGTGCGTGCCAATTTCCATTCCCGCGTCGAAGATTTTTTTCGTCAAATCTATATTTTTGTCCACCCACATTCCAACGAGGAAAAAATTCGCCGTCACATCTTCGTCCCCTAAAATCTTCAAAATGCTCTTAGTTTTGTCGCTCCCCCATGCCGCGTCAAAGGAAATTGCAATTTGTTTCTCATTGTTTTGAACGCAGTAAACAGGCAGTTTTCTCCCCGTTTTGTTAAAAAACACCTGCGCCAAAGCCCCCGTGCCGTCAAAACTAATAGACAACAAACACAGGGCAACCAGCAGTAGCAAAACGGCTTTCACATAGAACATTTTTATGGTGTAAAAC
>CAYJEF010000077.1:0-3427 GCA_964369125.1 uncultured Christensenella sp. | reverse complement strand
AAAAGAAATATAACAGTCTCTTTTCACCTTGGAAAATAGGGAAGTTAGAGATTAAAAACAGAGTTGTCCTTTGTCCAATGGGCGGGACATCCATCTTTGGCTGGATGGAGAAAAATCACTTTGACAAAGAGGCGGCAAAGTTACTGCTTGAAATCGCCAAAAACGATGTGGGTCTAGTTATGCCCGGTATCGCACCCGTTAGGGACATTATGTTTAACCATTGGCTTCACAAGGGCGAGAAGAAATTTAGGCAACTAAAAGAATATATGGACGAGTTCCACAAAACTGGCGCCAAAATGTTCATACAACTGACGGCGGGCTTTGGCAGGGTTTTTGCCATTCCTGAAAGTATGAAAGCGCTTGCAAAGAACAAGTTTTTGGGAACTCTCGCAAAACCTATTCTTAATATGTCCTACCTAACTGCGTCGCCAAGCGTTCTTCCTTCCAGATGGGACGAAACAATAAAATGTCGCGAGATTACAAAAGACGAAATAACGCGCATAATATCCGCTTTTGGGCAGTCGGCAAAACTCTTAAAAGAAGCAGGGATTGACGGAGTGGAAGTTCACGCGGTTCACGAGGGATATCTTCTTGACCAATTCACAACCAAGCACACAAATCACCGCACCGACGAATATGGCGGGAGTTTCGAAAATCGCTATCGTTTTCCTGTGGAAATTGTGAAAGAAATTAAGCGTCAATGCGGAGACGACTATCCTGTGTCTGTTCGTTACAGTGTGGTCAGCAAGACAAAAGCGTTTGACTATGGCGCAATGCCGGGCGAGGATTTCAAGGAACTGGGCAGAGATATGAAAGAAAGCGAGCGCGCGGCGAAGTATTTGCAAGACGCCGGCTATGATATGCTCAACTGCGACAACGGCACCTACGACTCGTGGTATTGGGCGCACCCACCTGCATATATGCCAGTAAACTGTAACCTAGAAGATGTGGAACATATCAGAAAATTCGTGGATATTCCCGTCGTTTGTGCGGGCAGAATGACGCCAGATATCGCCGAAGAAGCAATTGAAAAGGGGACCATCGACGCAATGGGTGTTGGCAGACAATTCCTAGTGGACTATGCGTGGGTGTCAAAACTCAAAAAGGGAAAACCCGAGGAAATTCAGCCATGTATCTTTTGCCACAACGGGTGTTTTAACCTTGCGCACTTCAAAGGTGTTGCGAATTTGCAAGATTTTGACGACTCTATGCATATGTGTCGTTGTGCCTTAAATCCACAAACAATGAACGGTGGCAGGTTCAAAATGGTCCCAACAAAACGCCCAAAGAATGTGGCGGTTATTGGCGGAGGCGTCGGCGGAATGGAAACGGCGCGAATTGCCACTCTTCGCGGGCACAAAGTTACCATTTTCGAGAAAACAGACAAACTCGGCGGGGTCTATCGCACGGCGTCTAGTATAGATTTTAAAGAATGCGACAGAGACCTTCTAAACTGGTATATATATCAAGTAAAAAAACTTAAAATCGACGTGAAATATAAAACGGAAATCACCGAAATGTCTCAACTTAAGGGCTTCGACGAAATAGTGGTCGCGACTGGATCATCTCCTCGCATTTTGCCTTTTGAGGGCGGGAACAAAGCGATTGACGCGCTTGACTATCTAAAAGGTGTGGACGTTGGCGAGCGGGTTGTCGTTATCGGCGGAGGACTAACGGGTTGCGAAATTGCGTATGATTTGCACCGCAAGGGCAAAACTCCAATTATTGTGGAAATTAAAAACGACTTAATTGCAATGAAAGGTGTAAGCCTTGCCAATTCGTCCTATCTGCGCGACTATTTCAAGACAAACAAAGTAGATGTGCGACTAGAATCTAGCGTCACAAAATTTGAAAACGGCTATGTTTATATTAAGGGTCGCGACGGAAACGAAACAAAAGTCAAAGCCGACAGTATGATTATGTCGGTGGGATATAACCCTGCCCCTGTGTTCGAGAAAGATAAACACGTTCACCTCGTGGGTGACGCCAGTCATGTGGGCAACCTGCGAACCGTGGTGTGGCGAGCATGGGAAGTGGCTCAAAAAATCTAAAAAAATAACAAAAAAACACCAGTTTTGGGGTTCACTTCAAAACTGGTGTTTTTTTATGCGTTATTCAATCAAAAATGGTATAGTTTTTGCACGATTTTCAATCAAAAATGAATTGATTTTGGGTCAAAAATGGGGCAATTTTGAATGGTTTTTGAGCACTTTTCACAACATTTTCGAGTGATTTTCAATCAAAATGTGGTCAATTTTAATTGAAAACTGAGACGAATTTACTCCAAAAAAAGTCAAACATTGTCTCGTTATAGGCATAGTAAAATGACACTTTGCCTTTGATTTTGGAAAGCGAAAAGCAACCGTAAGTTAGGCTGTCCGAGGTGTTCCCGCGATTGTCGCCAAGCGCAAAAACAGTGCCGTTTGGCACGACAATGGACGCTTGTTCAAAGCCGTCTTTTGTTTCTGTTTGAAAGTTGTAATTATCGTCATTGTCAAACGCGTTAACAAAAAGATTGTAATATTGAAGACCCATAAATTCATAGTTATCTCCAAGATAGTATTCGTCGATTTTCACGCCGTTTAGATAGTAGTGATAGTATGTGTCACTCCCGTCGCGCCTTAAAGTCAGCGTTTGCCCGCCAGTTGCTATTATGCGCTTGATAATCACTTCGTTTGGAGTTTCAATCAAAATTATGTCGCCATTGGTGCCTGTTCCGTAGCGGTTAACGACCACAATGTCTTTGTAAATTGAGTTTTTGGCGGCTTCGGTGTCAATGTTTGCGGGAAGGTTAACATTGAAAGTGGGTTGCATACTTTGACCGATTACTTGAACCCTAAAAAATATGCTGTAAAACAATAAGTTTAGATAGATATACAGCACCAAAACTGTGAAAAGCAACATAAAAAATCTCTCGTAAGTCGAGCGTTTTTTTGCGTATTTTTTGTTGTAAACTGGCAGGGAATTTTCAAGGTATGTCATTTTATCCTCTAAAAATATATGTTTGCGTAAAATTGTGTTCGCACATAGTATATTGCAAAGGATAAACAAAATCAACCGCTTTTGTTTATTCTTTTCTAAAATTTAAGTTTCTTCGCTTTGTTTTTTCTTGCAAATATATTTATATAGTGCTAAAATTTTTCAGTCGGGATTTTACTTTTTTGCAAAATATTAGCAAATATTTGCAAACACTGGATAAATTTAAGATAAAATATGCGTCACTAGCTCAATTGTATAGAGCATCGGTCTTCGGAACCACTCTTTGGGGGTTCAAAAATCTCGGCTAGAAAAAACTAAATATGCGCCATTAGCTCAATTGGATAGAGCATCAGTCTTCGGAACTGAGGGTTACGTGTTCAAATCATGTATGGCGCACCAAAAGGCCTTATTTTATGCGCAGTGTAGCGATTTTTAACAGTCGCTACTT
>CAYJEF010000076.1:0-3485 GCA_964369125.1 uncultured Christensenella sp. | reverse complement strand
GGCACGGGAAAGCATTCGTGCTTCTCTGCAGCAATCTTCAACCAAATATCTTTTCGAAAAAGAAGATTTTAAACCGACAAAGCATGCAATCAGTTTTTTTATAAACTCGATAAGCCATTGTAAATCCTTGAAACTCATAATAATTCCATTAAAGTCATGGAATTATTATGATTTATTATGATTCTTCATTTCACGATTGGAAAAGACAATATCGAGGATTAGATTTCAGAAAATACCGAATTTGTCATTGTTTGCCTGCTGATCAAGCTCAAAGTTTTTTTTGTGATAAAATTTTTGTGAATTTAATTTATATATGGAGGGATAAAATGAGTAGTAGGTCTGAACAATTTGAAGAAACTTTGGCAAAAACATTGCGCGTAATTAAAATGTATTTTGACGAAAAGGGCTATCCCCCAACTGTGCGCGAAATTATGTCGGAAATCAGTGTGGCGTCCACTTCCACTGTCAAATATTACCTTGATAAACTGGAAGAACGCAATTTGATTAAACGCACAGGGAACAAAAACCGTGCGATTGAAGTCATCAAAAATTTCTATCACAAGGACGAAATTCCAAAGAAACGAATCCCACTCCTTGGTGAAGTGGCGGCGGGCAAACCTATTTTTGCATACGAAAATTATGAAGAAATTTATGAAGTGTCTGAGAATTTATTTAACACAAAGTCCGACGTTTTTATGCTGACAGTCAAAGGCGATAGTATGATTAATGCCGGTATTTACGAGAAAGATAAGATAGTGGTTAAAAAACAAAACGACGCAGACAATGGTGAGATTGTTGTAGCGATGATTGGTGGATGTGCGACTGTGAAGAGATTTTACAGAGAGGACGGACAAGTAAGATTGCAACCCGAGAACGATTATATGCAACCAATTTATTGCTTCCATGTCGACATTTTGGGCAAAGTTGTGGGACTAATTAGGAATTACTAATCAAATATTTGTATTAAAAACAGGGGCAAAAACCCCTGTTTTTTGATGATTTTTGAGTAATTTTTGCATCAAATTTTACTGTTCCAACTTTTGTTTTATAATGTTTAGCGCTTCGTTTTTATCATTTTGTGGTGTTATCCAAAGAACATTTTTGAAACCTCGAATGAATGTAAGTTGGCGCTTTGCATAGTTGCGGGTGTTCTTTTTTATGAGTTCTTTAGTCTCGTCTAAAGTGAGTTCGCTTGAGAAATATTTAAAAAGTTCTTTGTAGCCGATTGCCTGCATTGACTGATTTTTCTCGTGAATTTTGCCAGAATTTTTAAGTGTGCCAACTTCATTTATTAAACCTTGTTCGAACATTTTATCAACGCGAGCGTTTATTCGTTCATACAATTTTTCACGAGGATAATCTATGGCGACAAGAAGATAGTCATATCTTGGAATTATGCTGTCGGCAATGTTTCGGCTCGTTTTATTTTCGCCTTGAGTCTCAAGGATTTCAAGCGCGCGGATAACTCTTTTTGTGTCATTTTTATGAATTTTTTGCGCTGATATTGGGTCTTTTTTGAGTAGGATTTCAAACAAAAAATCTTTGCCTTTTTCTGTTAAAATCCTGCTATACTCTTCCCTAATTTTTGTGTTTTTGGGAGCGCTACAAAATGAATATGGGAAAAGAAGCGACTTGATATATAGTCCTGTTCCGCCAACAACTATTGGCAGTTTATCGCGACTAAAAATATCGGCAATCTTTTCTTGCGCTAGTGTAACAAATTGCTGAACACTAAATTCTTCGTCTGGGTTTACAATGTCAACGAGATGATGAACCGCCTGACATTTTTCGTCATCGGTGGGTTTTGCTGTGCCAATATTTAGATATTTATAGATTTGCATTGAATCCGCCGAAATAATCTCGCCGTTAAAGTTTTTGGCGCATGAAATTGCGAAGTCAGTTTTGCCACTGGCGGTTGGACCCGTAATAACTAAAATTTTGGTCATTAAACAATCCTTTTAAACATTTTTTCTATCTCATATTTTGAATATGACACGCAGATTGGGCGTCCGTGTGGACACAAAAGTGTGTGTTTTTGGTTTAAAAGTTCGTTTAATAGATATGTAATTTCACTGTCACTGAGCGACTGCCCGCCTTTCACTGCTGATTTGCAGGCGCAGGTGGCAAAATATTTTTTGATAACTTCGCTGGTGGAAGAAATTTTGCTGAGGTTTCGCAGGGCATCAAACAGAAATTCATCGAGATTTATTCCCGCTAGAATGGAAGGCACGGAAGTAATTTTATAGGAATTATTGCCAAATGTTTCCACTGAAAAACCAAGGTCAGCAAACACAGAGAGATTGTCGTCCACTAAAGTTTTTTCGACTGAATTTACATCAAAAATATAAGGCAAAAGTAAAGGTTGAGCGTTTAACTTTTTCTGTTCGTATTGCTCCATATATTTGTCGAACAAAACGCGTTCGTGCCCAGCGTGTTGGTCGAAAAGATAGAACTTTTCGCCACATTCGACAGCAAGATAGGTATTGAAAAGAGTGCCAATAACTTTGTATGAAATTGTTTTAACATAATTTTCTTGGATATATTTTGTATTTTTTTGTTTTAATTCGTCATTTAAACTAGAAAAATCTTGCATTTTAGGTTTATCAAAATAATAATTATCGTCTGTGGCTAAGACACTGAGTCCATCGGGATTTTTTAGGGGAATGTTTATATGAATTTTTTGCAAATTATTTGAAAAATCTTTTAAGTCCCCGTAGGAAAATCCGCCCTTTGCTTCTTTTTGCAATTCCTGTTTTTCTTGGAAATTCTGTTCTTTTGAGTTTTGCGCAAATATTTCTGGGGTAAAATTATTTTTGTCTTCTTGATAGAACACTGAAAAATTACTTTCATTTAGCGTCTGCAAAATTGTAGAATAAATAAAACCGAAAATTTTGTTTGAGTCTTTAAACTTCACTTCCATTTTACTGGGGTGGACGTTTACGTCGATTTCTTGTAGCGGAAGCGAAAGATTAAGCACAAAAATTGGGAATTTTCCGCGCATTAGGAAATTTTCGTAGGCGTTTTGGACGGCGGTCGACAAAAGATAATTTGTTACATACCTGCCGTTTACTATTAAAGTTTGATAGGACCTATTTGCTTTACAAAACGTGGGTTTAGAGACGAGCCCAAAAAGCGAATAATTGCCACTGTTGCCGTTAACTTGCACTACGTTTTCTGCGACGTCTTTGCCGTAGACTGCAAAAATTTTTTCCTTTAGTCCACCTTTAGTGGAACTATAAACGGTCTTGCCTTCGGCGATATATTTTATGTTTATTTCTGGATTTGCAAAAATGAGACGCGCGACAAGATTCGTCACAGCACTCTCCTCTTGCTTTTCTGATTTTAGAAATTTGAGACGAGCGGGTGTATTGAAAAATAAATTTTCTACAATTATTGTCGTGCCAGTTTTGGTGCCGTATTCTTCGGGACTAGAGATATCTCCGCCGTTTGTCGTGATTTTCCCGCCCACTTCACTGTCCATGTGC
>CAYJEF010000075.1:0-3528 GCA_964369125.1 uncultured Christensenella sp. | reverse complement strand
CCCTTAGAATTACCACCAAACCCGAAGTGACGCTGGGCGCTTACACAGGACTCACAGTCGCAAAAGAAAAAGTAACAGTCAGTGAAGACGAAGTGGCACACGAACTGGAGCACCTGCGTGAATCCAGAGTGAGATTTGAGACAGTCGACACAAATGTAAAACTTGGCGACATTGCAACCATTGACTTTGTGGGAAGCATTGACGGCGTGAAGTTTGAGGGTGGAACCGCCACAGATTTTGACCTCGAGATTGGCTCTCACAGTTTTATAGACAATTTCGAAGATCAACTCATCGGGCTTAAAAAGGGAGACAAAAAGGACGTCCTCGTCACCTTTCCAGAGAACTATCACGAGCCAAAATATAAGGGCAAAGAAACAAAGTTTGAAGTTACAATTAAAGAAATAAAAGAGAAAAAACTTCCAGAATTATGTGACGCCTTTGCCGACGAAGTCAGCGAGTTTTCAACCCTAAAAGAACTAGAAGAAAGCACTCGCAAAAAACTGCTTGACGCAAAAGAGAAAGCCGATAAAGCAAAGAGCGAAAACAAACTTATTGATATGATTGTCGACGGAGCCAGTGCAGACATTCCGCAAGTAATGATCGACGCCCAAGTGGACGAATTTATCGAAGATTTCGAGCATAGACTATCTCACCAAGGGCTTAATCTTAACTCTTATCTCGAATACGCAAAAACCACGCTTGAAGACCTTAAAAAATCTCGTCAAGATGACGCCAAAAAAACCGCTAAAACTCGCCTAGTTTTGGGAAAGATTATCGAGAAGGAAAAAATCGATGTGACAGACAAAGACATCGAGGAAAAATATAACGAGTTTAACACGGAAGACAAGAAGAAAAAATCAAACGAAGAAATTAAAAAGCAAATGGGCGAGGAACAATATAACTATTTTGTAAACAGCCTTCTTCTAAACAAACTTATGAAATTTTTAACTTCGCACAACTCCCTTTTAAACATCACTGAGGAGCAAACTGCGAAACCAAAATCCTCCCCAAAAACTGACGCAAAAAACACCTCAAAAGCAAGTCAAAGCGTCAAAACAGAGAGTGCGCAGTCTAAAAAGACAACAACCGCCAAAACAAACACAAAAAAGACAACGAAACAAGATTAAAAATAAATTTAAAACAAATAATCTAAATTAAAAGGAAAGCAAAAATGAACACAATGAACACACTAGTTCCAATGGTTGTCGACCAAACTTCCAGAGGAGAACGCAGTTACGACATATATTCGCGCCTGCTTGAGGACCGCATCGTATTTTTAAACGGCGAAGTTAATGATCTAAGCGCCAACCTTGTCGTCGCGCAACTCATATATCTCGAGGGCAAAAATCCAGACAAAGACATATATTTATATATCAACAGCCCGGGCGGAAGCGTCACAGCAGGAATGTCAATCTATGATACAATGCAATACATCAAGTGCGACGTCGTGACCATTTGCGTCGGGCAAGCCGCTTCTATGGGCGCCTTCATTTTGTCCAGTGGCACAAAGGGCAAACGCTATGCCTTGCCAAACAGTGAAATAATGATTCACCAACCACTTGGCGGAGTTCAAGGTCAAGCCAGCGACGTAGAGATTCAAGCAAAACACCTTTTGTATATCAAGCAAAAATTAAACAAAATTCTTAGCGAACAGACAGGGAAGGACCTAAAAACGATCGAAAAAGACACCGATAGAGATAATTATCTCACGGCAGAAGAGGCGAAATCATACGGAATCGTCGACGACATTTTTGTGACAAGGAAGAAGAAAAAGTGACGAAAAAAATTACTTTTATACATTGCGAAGAAATAAAAAGGAATAAAAGGAGAGAGTATGAATAAAAGTTTAGTTTGTTCCTTTTGCGGGAAGACGCAAGCGGAAGTGAAGCGCCTCATCGCCAGCCCAAGCGGAGACAGTTTTATCTGCGACGAGTGCATTGACGTTTGCAAAGAAATAATCAAAGACGAGAAAATCGAAGCGACCCAGCCAAAAATCGACTTGCCTCTCCCACATGAGATAAAAGAGAAACTCGACGAATTTATCATTGGGCAAGACCAGGCAAAAACGGTATTATCGGTGGCGGTTTACAACCACTATAAGCGCATAAATTACAATAGCGAAGTGAAACTTCAAAAGCAAGACCAACACCTAATCGAACTCGAAAAAAGTAACGTCCTGCTTGTAGGTCCAACGGGTTGCGGTAAAACTTTGCTTGCCAAAACTCTTGCGCGAATTTTGAAAGTGCCGTTTGCCAGTTGCGACGCCACGACCCTTACGGAAGCGGGTTATGTGGGCGACGACGTGGAAAACATCTTGTTAAAACTCATTCAAAACGCCGACTTCGACGTCTCTCGCGCCGAACGCGGAATTGTGTATATTGACGAAATTGACAAAATTGCCAGGAAAGGCGAGAACGTCTCTATCACACGCGACGTATCTGGCGAAGGAGTGCAACAAGCATTACTAAAAATCCTTGAGAGCACCATAGCCAATGTGCCTCCTCAGGGTGGGCGCAAACACCCACAACAAGAGACAATTTCTATTGACACCACAAATATTTTGTTTATCTGCGGAGGTGCTTTTGTCGGCGTGGATAAAATTATTGAGAAGCGTGTCTCGTCCATTTCGCTTGGCTTTGGGGCGCAAGTAGGGGGCGACTCAAAGGAAGAGGAAATCTACAACCTCATAAAGCAAATCCAACCCCACGACCTCACGAAATATGGACTGATCCCAGAGTTTGTCGGCAGATTGCCAATAACGGTAGCGCTCCACGATCTTTCGGAAGACGCTTTGGTACAAATTATGACAAGACCAAAAAATTCAATAACGAAACAATACAAAAAAATGTTCGATATGGACGGCATCAACCTAATTTTTAAAGACGAAGCCATAAAGGCGGTTGCCAAAAAGGCAATGACGCTCAAAACGGGTGCAAGGGGACTGAGAACAATTTTGGAGGAGAGTATGCTCTCGCTTATGTATACAGCACCCGGCGACAAAACAATCGATAGCGTAGTTATTAGCGAAAACTTCATTCTCGAAGGTCAAGAACCTGAATATATCAGGAAAATTCAAACGGAAGCCAGTGCATAAATTGGAGTGTTTGGACAGAACAAAAGAAAATTTAGGAGGGAGATAAAATGCTAGTAAAATCTGCAAGTTTTGTAACGAGTGTCGCAGACAGCAACTTCTATGAGAGTGATTTATTCGAAGTCGCGTTCGTCGGCAGGAGTAATGTTGGCAAAAGTTCGCTAATAAACCTCATTTCAAACAGGCGAGGGCTAGCCAAAACTTCAAGTACTCCCGGTAAAACTCGGCTCATAAATTATTTTCTTATCAACAAAAATTTTCTTTTGGTCGACCTTCCGGGCTATGGCTATGCGCAAGTCAGCAAATCCACAAAAACGAATTGGGCAGATTTTTTAGAAGAATATTTGCGCACCTCAAAACGCTTAAAATGTGTCTATCTTCTGCTTGACATCAGGCGAACCCCAACCGAACAAGACGAACTAATGATGAAATTTTTA
>CAYJEF010000074.1:0-3575 GCA_964369125.1 uncultured Christensenella sp. | reverse complement strand
TTTTCGAGTTTTTTCTTTATATATGGAGGAAGTGGCATAACTCCAACGGCGTTTAGAACCTCTTCAAAGTTGCCCGAAAAATGAAAGCGAACGAGTTTTCCGCCAAAGTCGTTATCGCCCAAAATTTCGCAGGATAGTTCAGGCGAAAACACCACTTTTGTGCCCATTTTCAGGCGCTTGCCGGGGCGAGCAAGAGTCTCCCAATCGGTCGAGTTTAAGCGATGAATAAGGAAAATTTCGACGGTTGCTCCCGTGTCCTTTTTGCCTATAAGTCGGCAAGGAATAACGCGCGTGTTGTTTAGAACCAAAACGTCGCCAGCTTGAAGAAAATCCACAATGTCAAAAAAGTGTTTGTGGGACATCTCTTTACTTTCTATATTAAAGCAAAATAGACGCGAAGAATCGCGCGGTTCGGCGGGCGTTTGCGCGATAAGTTCCTCGGGTAAATAGTAGTTATAGGTGCTAAGTTTTGTGTAATCAATCATTTTTTTGTCCAATTTTTTGCTTAAAATTTGTTCAAAAACATATCAAAAATGGGGCAAAATCATATCAAAATCGCTTCAAAATTGATAGTTTTTTAGAGAAAATTTTTAAGGTGTGAGTGTAAATAGTTATTTTTTGTCGAGTTTGAGGTGTTCGAATGCAGAGTCCAGAGCGACACGACCGCGTGGAGTGCGGGCGATAAAACCAAGGCGAATGAGGTAGGGTTCGTAGACGTCTTCTATTGTAGTAACTTCTTCGCCTATGCAAGTGGCAAGTGTTTCGACGCCCACGGGACCGCCACCAAAAGTGACTATCAGGCGTTCAAGCAGGCGTCTATCCACGAAGTCAAGACCCTTTTCGTCAATATTCATCATTTCTAGAGCCTGACGGCACGATGGCAAATCGACCGTGCCACTTCCCCTAACTTGTGAGAAATCGCGGACGCGTTTTAGAAGTCTATTCGCAATTCTTGGCGTTCCACGACTGCGCGATGCAATCTCAAAAATCGCTTCGGGGGTTATATCCACACCTAAAATCTTTGCACTGCGCGTTATTATGTTCGCGAGTTCCGCGCTTTCGTAGAGTTCGAGGCGTTCGATTATGCCAAAACGGTCGCGAAGAGGTGACGCGATATTGCCGGCTTTTGTGGTGGCACCGACAAGGGTGAAAGGTTGCAATTTTAGCCTTACGTTTTTGGCACTGGGACCTTTGCCGACGATGAAATCAAGCGAATAGTCTTCCATTGCGGGATATAAAATTTCTTCAACTGTGTGGCGAAGACGATGAATTTCGTCTATAAATAGGACGTCATTTTTTTGCAAGTTCGTGAGGATTGCGGCAAGGTCAGCGGCGTGCTCTATGGCTGGTCCGCTGGTGACGCGCAGGGTGGAGCCGAGTTCGTTTGCGACAATGTGCGAGAGTGTGGTTTTGCCAAGACCTGGGGGTCCATATAAAAGGACGTGGTCGAGCGGTTCATTGCGTTTCTTGGCGGCTTCGATGTAAATTTTTAGGGCGTTTTTGACCTTCTCCTGCCCCACATATTC
The DNA here is from genome assembly GCA_964369125.1 of uncultured Christensenella sp. Classification (GTDB taxonomy): domain Bacteria; phylum Bacillota; class Clostridia; order Christensenellales; family UBA1242; genus UBA7862. The sequence continues at coordinate 2,049 of CAYJEF010000074.1, read as the reverse complement.
GCTAAGGTTACTGGGGCGCAGGGTGTTTTCGACCTCAGCGTCAGTCATACTTTTTGTGCTTTTGATAAACTCGTTCATATTTTATCCCTTTATCTTCGTGAAATTTAATGAAATGCGACTGTTTCGTGCGTTTATGATAATTAACTTCGCATTTGCCCTAGCGCTTTTGTGACGACGGTTTCCACGCTGTCGCCCTCTTCGTAGCAATTTTTGACAAGGCGTTCGGCTTCAAAGCGATTTAGACCAAGACTGGCAAGAATGTCGCAGGCGTCGTTTAGTTCTGGTTTTGGCTCTATTGATTTGTCAAAAGTGCTGATTTGCCCAGTTAGGGTCACTTTGTCTTTGAGTTCAATTAGGAGTCGTTCGGCGGTTTTCTTGCCAATGCCTTTGACGCTTGATAGTGCACGAACGTCGCCTGTGGAAATGACGACGCAAAGGTCGTCAACCGAAATGTTGGAAAGCACGGAGATTGCCACTTTTGGACCGATACCGCTGACGGTGATGAGTTTTTGGAACATAGTTTTCTCTTCCTTTGAATAAAAGCCAAAAAGCCCGACGCCGTCTTCGCGTTGCTGATAGTGGGTGTAGACTTTCACTTCGCCGTCCACGTCCTGCAGATTGGCAAGTGCAAAACTAGACACACTTAATTCGTAGCCGATTCCACCATTTTCAAGAGTTATGGCGTTTTCTGTTTTTTCTGTTATTTTTCCGATTATATAACTATACATTTTGTATCCTTTTATCTAAATCCTGTTGTCTATGAGGGCGCTGTTTGTTTGCAAATGCGTGAGTGCCACCGCCACTGCGTCGGCTGAGTCGTCGGGTTTCGGGATTTTTTCTAGTCCCAAAATATTTTTGACCATAAACTGCACTTGCTTCTTCTCTGCACGACCGTTGCCCGTTAGCGCTTGTTTGATTTGAAGCGGGGTGTATTCAAACATTTGAACATTTTTTTGTTTGCCTGCCAGCACTATGACTCCTCGCGCTTCGGCTACGGGAATTACTGTGGTTTGGTTTTTGAAATAGAATAGTTCTTCTATAGCGATGGCATCGGGGTGATAGGTGTCTATTAGTTGCAAAACGCCGTTGTAAATTTTTTGTAGTCTAAGAGCAAAATTCTCGCTCTTATCCGTAGAGATAACGCCATAGTCTACGGCGCAAAGGTTGCCCGAATTCTCGTCTACAATTCCAAAACCTACCAGTGCAAACCCAGGGTCTATGCCCAAAATTCTCCTTGTCACCTTGTCCCTAGCAAAAAAAGGTTCGGCACCTTTTTTACTTTCCTTTTAATGATCTTTCGTTGTGCGAAATTATCATATCAATCTTCTTGCCGGCGTTGCGTTTGACGTCGGGTACTTCAACATTTAAGACAGGTCCGTCGGCGTCGTGAAGGTCGAATTGAATGAATTTATCGGCGCCAATGTCGCCAATTTTTTTCACCTGTTTGCCTGTAACTGGCACAAGTTCAAAAAATCTTGTGTAGTCGTAGTCTATTTTCTTTTCAATAAACTCTAGGGGCATAAGTTCCGGAAAAGTGACGATCCCGCCCACGAAATCGGTGGTTTCGTAGGGGTCGTCTTCGTCTAGTTCCATAAGTTGCTCGATAAACACACCTTTATCTTTATTTATTAAACCTCGCGAAATATCTTGTAGCATTTTGACGGGCCAAAAGTATTCCATTTTTGCAAAATCCGTTTTCCAACCCTCGGGCAGGAGTATCACGAGTTCCGCACGGGCGAGTTCGTTCATTGGTTTGTAGGCACTGAGCCCCACTGTGGAGACGATAAAATATGGCGAGATTTCACTTGGCTTAACAACCGCGACGTCGACGGGAAAAATGTCGAACGGACTGCGGTTTGTAAAATAGTGGACTTGGTCCGCGGTGGCACCGGCAAAGGAGATAATATGGTCCAAAACAGCGAGTTGCCTGTCTGTTAATTTTTCACGAGAATAAGGTTGCATTTTTCACCTCTTAATCTCTTTTATGATAATAAAATTATGTGTGTATTGTCAAACAAATATTGATTTTGTGCGTAATTTGTTTTTTTA
>CAYJEF010000073.1:0-3686 GCA_964369125.1 uncultured Christensenella sp. | reverse complement strand
ATGTTATATCTTTTTTTTGGTTTTCGCAAATATTTTTTATATTTTGTGTTTTTGGTCTATATATAATTAGAATTTTATCAAAATGGTTTTGAGACAAAATCAAAACTAGGTATAATATTTGTTGATAAGGGGGCAGGGACTATGATGAAAATTGGCACGTCGGGGTTTAGGGGCATTATTGGCGAAGATTACAATAAAGAGTCTGTGTGTAAAATTATTCAATGTTTGTGCGATTTGGCAAAAAAACATAAGTTTAAGCGCGAAATTGTCGTGGGGTATGACAATAGATTTCTGTCCGAAATGTTCGCAAAATGGGCTTGTGAAGTGATTGGCGCAAACGATATTCACGCGAAACTTACCGCGACAAGCGTACCGTCGCCACTCGTCAGTTTTTCTAATAGATTTTTTAAAAATGACCTTGGCGTGATGATAACCGCCAGCCACAATCCCTACTATTATAATGGCGTAAAAATCTTTTCGAAAGACGGACAAGATTTGGAGTTTTACCTTGAAGATTATTTCTCAAAAAATTTAAAAAAGGTGAAAAAATATAAATTTACTTTGTTTGAAAAGTTGGAAAACGAAGGGAAAGTGGAGCGAATAGACATTACAAAAGAATATGTGAAAAGCATTGCCCGCTTACTAAAATTTAAAAAAGATATTAACGTGAAAACTTGCCTTAATGTGATGAATGGTTCGGCGCAAAATTGTGCAACAGAACTAAAAAAACAACTGAAACTGAACTGCGAGATTGTGGGAGAGGGAGTGGACGTGACTTTTGGCTTTGGGGCACCTATTCCAAGCGAGGAAAATTTAGCAGAATTTAGAAAATTTGCGATAAAAAACAAAGCGGATTTTGCGTTCGCGACGGACGGCGACGGCGACAGGCTCTTTGTGTTTGACGAGAAAGGAAGCCCTCACGACGGCAATGACATTTGCTCGCTTTTGTATTATTTTGCGGTGAAACATAAGGGCGAAAAAGGGGCGTTTGTCAAAAATTTTTCGTTCTCGACTTTGGCGGACAAAGTGTGCGAAAAGTTGCACACAAAAATCATAGAAACCCCCGTTGGATTTAAGCACATTGCGCAGGCAATTGTGGACAATGGTGGAATTATAGGCGCGGAAAATAGCGGTTGCGAAGTGTATTCTCACACCTCCACAAAGGACGGACTGGTTGTGTTTGCACTTCTAAATGAAATCGTGTCGTATTACAAAAAACCGCTAAGTAAAATTATTGCCGAAATGAAAAAGGACGTTAAATATAATCTATTTTATAAAGAGATTTCTTTTGGCGTGAAAGATAGGGCAAAAGTGGAAAAATTTATGCAAACTGTGACGCCAAAACTTCAAAAAAATATAAAGAAAATTGACAGGCTAGACGGCGTGAAATATATTTACGAAGACGATACTTGGCTCCTTGTGAGATTTTCTGGAACCGAAAATTTACTTAGGCTCGTGACGGAACAAAAGACAAAAGCGGAAGTGGAAAGTATGCTTGAAAGTTACAAAAATTTTGTGAAAAATTTGGAGTAAAAATGGAGAAAATAATTAAGTTTGTGAAACTGCAAAAAGATACAAAACTGCCCGCTTATGCACACCCCGAGGACGCTGGAATGGACATTTATAGCATCGAGACAAAGGTGATAAAACCGATGACGTGGGAGCAGATTAAAACAGGATTTAGTATGGAACTTCCTCGTGGATATGAGGCGCAAGTGCGAAGTAAAAGTGGACTGGCGCTAAACAAAGGGCTTTTTGTCCTTAACAGTCCCGGCACTGTGGACGAGAACTATCGGGGCGAAGTGTGCGTTACTTTGATGAACTTGTCGCGTGAAGAATATATTGTGGAAAAGCACACGAAAATTGCACAAATGGTTATAAACAAAGTGGAACATTTTAAGGCTATCGAGACGGACAAACTTACTGAGACTTCGCGAGGGGCGGGCGGATTTGGTTCGACGGGGCTGGTGTAAATTGCATAAAATCATTTTAAGATTGACAGCGCTTGTGGTATAATTTTTAGAAATTATTGGAGGGAAAATGTCCATAATTAAGAAACAACACATATTTTTGCCAAAAAAACATTTGGACCTTGACAAGTGGGCGGTCGTTGCTAGTTCGCAGTATTCGTCGGACCCGGGATATTGGGAGAAACTCTACGAATATGTTGACGGAAATCCAAGCACCTTAAACCTTATTTTGCCCGATATTTATTTTGGCAAGGATAACACCGAGCGAATTAAACAGATTAATAAAAATATGCGCCATTACTATGAAATGGGGATTTTGGAGGACGCAGGCGCATGTATGATTTTGGTCTGTCGAAAAACAAAAACTCACGAAAAACGCCTGGGGATTATGCTGTGCGTGGACATCGAGGCGTTCGATTATAAGCCAAACACAAATCCATTAATTCGCCCAACAGAAGGAACTATTGAAGCGAAAATTCCGCCACGAATGGAGATTAGGCGGGGCGCCATTTTCGAACTTCCGCACGCGACGCTTTTGTATGACGACAGGGCGCAGAATATTGCCGAAAAGTTGTATGAAAAACGCGCGGAACTCGAGCAAGTTTATGACTTCGACCTTAATATGGACGGTGGGCATCTAGCTGGCTGGAAGATTAAGGACGTGGACGAGGTTATCTCTCAATTTGACACACTACTATCAAACGATTATTTGCAAAATACGTTTAATTCTTCTACGTCAATTTTGTTTGCGGTGGGCGACGGCAATCATAGTCTTGCCACGGCGAAATCGCATTGGAACAACATCAAAAAACTTATACCAGAGAGCGAATGGGAGAAACACCCCGCGCGATATATGCTGGTGGAAGTAGTGAATATTCACGATAGTGGTATGGAATTTTATCCTATTTATAGGGTTATAAGGAATGCAGACAAGAGATTTATTAAGGACCTGCAAAACCTCTATCATATCAATGTGAACAAGGTCGAAAAAGACTCGTATATAACGGAAAAAATACTGACGAACGGCGGGGAACTGCCATATAATTTGCCGAATAATTCCCCACTTGCCATTAAAATGTTGCAGGATTTCATCGAAAAAGAGGTGGCGGATCAACTGGAAATGTCGGTGGATTACGTTCACAGTTTAGGCGAATTGAAAGAAATTTGCACCAAGTCTCCCCGTGCCATTGGCATAACTTTGCCGACAATTAACAAAAACGAATTGTTCGAATTTGTGCTAAAGCACGGCATTTTGCCACGCAAAGCGTTTTCTATTGGGGCAAGTGGAGAGAAAAGATATTATCTAGAGGCGCACAAAATTAAACTGATTTAAGGGATTACAAAATGGATATTGCAAAAGTTTTAAGTTTAGAATTTAACATACTTAACGAGTATGCAAAAAATATTATTGATTTGCTTGACGAGGGCTGCACGGTGCCGTTTATCGCGCGCTATCGCAAGGAATCTCACGGAACATTAGACGACCAAGTGATAAGAAGTTTCGCCGACAGACTGGAATATTTGCGAAATTTTGAAAAACGCAAAGAGGAAATCACGAGGCTTATTGGCGAGCAGGACAAACTGACGGACGAGGTTAAGGCAAAGATTGACAAAGCGGTGACTCTTACGGAATTGGAGGATATCTACCGTCCTTTCCGCCCAAAACGCCAAACGCGCGCAACAATAGCGGAAGGGAGGGGACTAAAACCACTTGCT
>CAYJEF010000072.1:0-3696 GCA_964369125.1 uncultured Christensenella sp. | reverse complement strand
GCTATTTATATTTTTAAAATTATCTCAAAAAGTTAAAAATTTTTGTGGAAAATTTTTAGTATTATTTTCCGTCATTAAGATATAAAATTCCAAGACATTCTGGACCACAATGCGAAGAAATTGTTCCGCCAGCAGTGGTCATAAAAATATTTTTGAAGCCACGTTTTTTTAGTTTATTTTTTATATCTTCCACTATGCGAGGCTCTGCTGTGGAATAAGTTATGAAAACATTTTCGAGGTCCGGTGTGTTATATTTTTCCAAAATATCGTCGCTATATTTTTCAAATATTTTGCCAACAGGCCCAAAGTATTTTTTGGAACTTATCATTGCCCCGTTTTCCACATTTATTCGGGGTTTGATTTTTAGAAGGTTTGCGCTGTAATATGCTAGCGTTCCGCACCTGCCACCTTTGTATAGATATTCCAGTTTGTTTGCGACAAAGCTGACTTGAAGGTGAGAGGTTCTGTCTTTTATTTTTTGCACAATTTCGTGTAGTTCCAGTCCTTCATCGATGAGTTTTCGCGCGTATAGAAGTAGTAAAGAAATGCCGGTTGAAAGCGAGAGGGAGTCCACAACTTTAATCTTATCTTCGCCCATTTCCTTTGCCACAGCCACGGCGTTTTGGTTTGCACAACTGATTTTTGAACTAAGCGTGATATGAATGACGGCGTCGTGGTCCTGTAGAAGTTTTGAGAAATGTTCCCTATACTGCTCTTGGTTTACTGCCGAAGTTTTTGGCAAAATCTTTGTTTTTTCGACAAAGTTAAAAATTTTTTCTGACACGCCTTCCACGTCTAAAATGAGTTCGTCTCCAAGATAAATGGAAAACGGGACGACAGAAATATTTAGTTTTTTATACATTTCGCTTGTGAAGTCTGCACTGGATTCGCAAGATAATGCTATTTTCATAATGTTTCTCCTATATATGTTTTTTTGATATTACTATTCTACAACACTATGCTTATAATTATTGTCTACTATGCCGTTTTCATTCTCTCTAAAATAGAATTTGATTTTAGGATTTTTTTTATGGCTCTACTCAGAGTAGAATTTAATTTTTTGCGTTTGAAAATTCGTTTGACTTTGCTGGTAAAAAAATATAAAATTGGGTTATGAATGAGTTAAACAAAATTATTGCAAACAACCTGTCGACTTTGAGAAAAAAGTCCGAACTAACGCAACTTCAACTGGCGGAAAAACTGAATTATTCCGACAAAGCGGTGTCGAAGTGGGAGAAAGGTGATTGCGTGCCAAACGTCTATGTTATAATGACGCTTGCGGAATTTTATGGCGTGAAAGTTCAGGATATCGTGTATGAAAATAAATCCGTTGCGCCAAGGAAAAATCGCAAAAATTTTAGGCTTATAATTTCTGGGTTGTCGTCGATGCTGGTGTGGTTTTTGGCGACTGTGGCATATGTCCTTTTCACTTACATTTCGGGTGCGGGCAGGGAATGGTTGGCGTTTATTATCGCCATTCCGGTCTTCTTTCTTGTGCTAACAATTTTATCGGCGGTGTGGCGATGGAAGGTGGCAAGTGCAGTATTTTCGTCGCTTTTTATATGGACGCTTATCACCACAATTTGCCTGATACTTCAAGAATACAAACTATGGCTAGTTTACATTGTGGGTGTGCCACTGCAGGCAATTATTATTTTGTCGGTGGTGCTTTCATATTTAAAACATAAAGTGAAAGAATAGTTTGCAATTTAGAAGATAAGAAATAGAAATGACCTTTTGAACGCGAATGTTCGGGAGGTTTTTTATTGCAAATATTTATTCACACGAGAGAAGGCTCCCGCATAAAGTGATTTGAAAGGGAGAGACATGGGAAGATATTTTTTGGACTTTAGCGATAGAAGGCTTTTAGAGACTGGGCGGTTAATTGAAGGGCGGGGAAAAGAAGTGCTGGATTTTGAAAGTTCCTTGCACGAAATATCCTCGGGAGATATCTGCGTGGTGTCGCCGTCCTATAAATGGAAAGCGGAAATTTTGTGCAAAATCGCAGACGGTGTGACAATTTACGGCGGGGCGGTGGCGGAAGACTTGAAGTCACAGGTGGCGGGTAAAAAATACGTCAACCTTTTGGAAAACGAAAGGTTTGTGGTGCAAAATGCAAGGCTGACTGCCGAGGCGTTTTTGGCGGAAATTATCTCGCATTCGACTAAAAGTTTATTTGAGCAACGAATTTTGGTGCTGGGGAGCGGACGAGTCGCAAAGGCAGTTTGGAAGGTTTTTGGCGACCTTGGGGTTAAGTTTGACTCTTCAATGAGAAACGAAAAAGAGCGTGCAATAAGTGAACTCTACTGTGGCGAGAGTTACTTTTTAAATGATATAGACCGTGTTTTGTGGAATTATAATAGCGTTATTAACACTATTCCTTTTCAAATTTTTAGCGACGATTTAAAGTTTAAGAGCGGGGCGAATGTATATGAACTTGCGTCCAAAAAGTGTTTGGGAGAGGGAGAGTTTTCGAGAATAAACTATGTGATTTGTCCGTCCTTGCCTGCAAAATATATGCCAGTGAGTGCCGGAAAATTGATTTTTGACGAAATTGTTAGGAGAGAAAATATATGAATATAGCACTAGCCATAACTGGGTCGTTTTGTACGCATGATAAGATTTTGGAGCAACTAAAAGTGATTATTGGCGCGGGGCACAATGTGACTGCGGTGTGTTCAAAACAGGTTCAATCTACAGACACAAGATTTGGCAAGGCGGAGGATTTTTTGAATAAACTTTGCGAAATTACAAAACGCGACGTTGTGGGTAGCATTGTTGAAACGGAACCGCTTGGCCCTGCCAATGCGTTTGACGTGGTTGTGGTGGCGCCTTGTACGGGTAATACTCTGGCAAAACTGGCAAACGGCATAACCGACGACGTCGTGACTATGACTGTAAAATCTCATATGCGAAACTGTAAACCACTTGTTATTGGTGTGTCAACAAATGATGCTCTTGGGCTTAATATGCAAAATATAGCAAAACTTATGAACGAAAAACACGTGTTCTTCGTCCCGTTTGGGCAAGATAACCCGCAAAATAAGCCAAAATCGATGGTTGCAAATTGGGAATTGCTTTTAGATACCATTTTGCAAGCGGCTGAATATAAACAAATTCAGCCCGTAATTTATGCAAAATAGTCACTATGAATAAAAAAAGAACTTAGGCGTTAAGTTCTTTTGCTTGTTGATTTTTTACTATCGGCTCAATTTCTTCTTTGATGCGCATTAGCAGATGTTTTTTGATTGCTTGGTCATTTTTGGACATAAGTTCACAAATACGACCAAATATAAAGCACAGTTCCCCACGGCTTATAATATCTCTTTTTACTTCTTCATAATTTTGTTTGCAGAGTTTGAAAATAATGATATCATCTTTTCCGCTATATTTGTCAATTGCTTCTAGAGTTTTCGTCAAAGCGTCAATGGTAAGGTCATAGCGTTCAGTGTCTGTCATATATTCATTCATAGTAACCTCTCGTGTAGTTTAAGTGTAGAAATTGTGTATGTAATTATGAGTCTTGTCATATATTTAATATTGTAGTTATACTTTGCAAACTGTCAAGCAAACGGCTTTTATTTTTTAAATTTTTGTTTACGTTTGCCCTTGACAAGTAAAAATTCTTGGAGTATAATTTTATCATTATCGCGGGGTGGAGCAGTTGGCAGCTCGCTGGGCTCATAACCCAGAGGT
>CAYJEF010000071.1:0-3764 GCA_964369125.1 uncultured Christensenella sp. | reverse complement strand
ATCTAATATTGTCTAGTGTTTTTATGTTTTGGCACAAAATTTTAATACAAAAATTGTGTAGAATTTCTCGTAAAATTGCGTGCTAAATAAAAAAAATTTGCCAAGCAAACACGCAAAATATTTTCTTGTTGCATATTGAAAGTATACTTTTTATGTGGTATAATTTAACATAAGTTTGGGAGGAATGTGCTATGCAAAAATCAATCGAACTAGTAAAAAGAATTCGCGACAGTGGCGACACAGTTGGAGTTATGCTCGACAAACAAGGCAAACTTCAAGTTATCGAAATGGTGTTTAAAAGATGCACTGATTCCTATAAATTTAGAAGCACTGACGAGCTTGGGCGCGACACAAATTTCCTTGAATTGTTCGCCGACGACAAGCGCGAAAACCGTATTTTTCTTGCGGAAATTTTAACAATTGATAATCAATTTGGTAAGGGGCTTGGTTCAAACGCCAACACTTTTGCGGAGTTTTTATTGAAAGACAAACGTTATGAATATGTTTATGGAATATATTTTCCCGGATATAAAAGTAACTTTTCAAATAGACAAAAGGATTATGAAAATATTGTCGGCAATTTCTACGCAAAGAATGGCTATCAAATTGTCACGATTGCTCAGTATCTTGAACACCCCGAAAAATTCCCTTTTTTGTGCGCGCAAGATTTTGAAGACAACGACTTTCTATTGCGTCTTGTAGCAAAGGACTTGCATACAAGCAAACAAAAAGACTTTGGATTTCTCGAAATTAACGGCGTGTATGTGAAAGACAACGTGCCAGAAAAAGTTATGGACGAAATTTTTGACATGAGTATGTAACGCAAAAAATAAAAGGGTTCTAAAATAGAACTCTTTTTTTTGTTAACAAGCAATTTTAGGTGTATTTCGGGCAATTTCTGTGCCAAAATTATTCTTTTATTAGTTCCAAAATTTGTGGGAGCATTGCTTTTGCGGCACGCCTGCCATAGCGAATGGAGACGAGCGCGTTCTTTTGGTTTAACTTTGTAAAAGCGGTTTTAGGTTGATCGATGCAAATTTGAACGTCACCTTTGTCGCGAATACTTTTCATACTACGCGAGACCATCAGGTTCACGGCGCTTATTGCCATATCAATCGCAGTTTTCAGGTTATTTTCTTTCTTATAGTATGCCGAGACGTCCACGGAAATAACTTTTTCCGCGCCAAGTTTCCTGGCTTCTTTCACAGGCAAATTGTCGCAAATTCCGCCGTCTACGAGCACCTCTTTGCCACGTTTGACTGGTTTGAAAAGCCCCGGAACAGACATACTCGCACGCATTGCTTCGGCAAGAGATCCGCTATCGAGAACTACTTTACTGCCAGTGGCAAGGTCTGTGGCAATACACGCAAATTTCTTTTCACAATCCTCAATATTTTTATCACCGATATGCTGTTTAAAGTATTTCAAAACCCTTTTGCCGGACACAAGACCGCCTGAAGTAAGTCCAAACAGGTCAATATCTAACACTTTGTTGCGCGTGAAAGAATTTAGGATTTCCTTCATTTGTTTTGTTCGCAACCCTGCGGAATAAAGCCCGCCGATGATAGATCCCATCGATGTGCCTGTGATGATGTCAAATTCAATGTGATTTTTCTCTAGAACCTCAAGAACACCAACGTGCGCGAAGCCATAAGAAAAACCACCGCTAAGCACCAAACCTAATTTTTTCATAATTTCACCTGTGATTATATTATACAAAATTACCGAAATTTTTTGCAAACACTTTTTAGAAATTCATAATAATTTTGTTATTTTAATATCCATAATATATGAAAATTCTAGCAAAACGATGGACGGAGTGGTTTGGATTTTTGGCTTGTTACGCCCTATTCGCTGTTATTATACTTTTAGCAATCAACCCACACCCCGTCATTTCCGCGACTTTTAGGGGGCTTTCGGTTTGGGCAAAAATTGTTCTGCCCAGCCTATTTTGCTTTTTTATTTTGTCGAAGATTTTGATGCAACGCCCTAAGAGTTTTGTTATGTTTATGCCTTTAGACAAGCCGTTTGCGAAAGCGTTTGGCGTCAGGCGCTTTGGCGGATATGTAATGATGATGAGTGCTCTCACAGGCTATCCGCTTGGCGCAAAACTTATATATGAATTCCGTTCGCAAGGGTTAATCTCGCAAATTGACGCAAAAAAAATGATTGCGTTTTGCTCGACGTCGGGTCCAATGTTCGTTGTTGGAAGCGTTGGAATTTCAATGTTTGGTGATGCGCGACTCGGGTTAATCGTGTTTGTTTGCCACATTTTGTCGAGTTTTCTAAACGGATTTTTATACAGAAATTTAGGGACAAAATCCGCGGATTTTCAGCAAAATCTCAGCGAAAAACTGCCGAAAATTAAAAAAGAAACGCTAAACGAAATTATGTATAGTTCGATAATTTCGGTGCTTATGATTGGCGGATATATCACAATTTGCTTCTCACTTTTAGAAGTCGTGACAAATTTAAAATTGTTTGAGATTGCAAATAATTTCTTTGCAAAAATGTTTGGTAGTAACATTTTTGAAAGCGTCGTGAAAGGTGTCGTGGAAGTCACAAATGGTTGCGTAAATCTTGCCTCGGGCGGTCTTCCCGCCACAGTTCTTGTGGTTTTATCGTGCTGTCTCGTCAGTTTTGGCGGACTGTCCATTCACTTGCAAAGTCAGCTGTTTTTGTCCAAAATCGGCGTTTCATATCGGTATTTTTTTCTTACAAAAATAACCCAAACATTGATTGCGTTTGGGTTAAGTTTAATAGCAAGTTTGATTTTTTTGTAACATAAGAGGCATTTTTACCCCATATAGTTGGGTATTTTCGTGCCATAGTACTATGCAAACTATTTAAACATAAAACTCATAACAAATGTTATTTATCTCTTTTAACTCTTGTTTCACTACCCTTTCTTTGTGTGCCACAAGGTTTAGCGACAACACCAATGCAACAGCAATTTTGCGATTTTTGAGGTTACAACTCTCCACCAAAGCGTCTAGCACAAGGCTGATATTGGAGCGCTTTAATGTATCTTTTATACCGAAAATTTTGCTCGTAATTACGCCACACATTCTAGAAATACGGCTAAATAGCAAACTTAATTCCTCGTCTTTTGCCTGCTCAATAATCTTTTTTGGTTCCTCGATTACCGCTGTTTTTCCTGCGGGTTTTTCGTGCGTATGTTCACTTGAATTTTCAAGAACAAGAGCCTTGTCCAGTTCCTCAATTTCCTTCATCTTCTTGTCTAATATGTTAACTTCTTCCATAGGTTTCTCCTCAAAAACATAATTTTTTGCGTCCACATTAAAAATTTGCGCAATGGCGTTTCTAAACGGTAAAACAACATATTTGGAAAATAGTTCATATTCCTCTTTTTGCGTGTTCACCAGAGGAAACGAGGTGGAGAGTAACGTATTAAAGTTTAATTTTTTGCTGTCGATTTCAACGAGCATAGAGAACACGAGCGGAATAATTTGTTGATTATCAAGCGGAAGTTCAAAATGGTTGACGCCCTTTCCTAGACTGCTCTTGTTTGCACGCTCAAATTCACGCTCGAAATCAAAATTTATCATACTCTCGGCGATGAGATTATATATTTCAGACGCGCTAGATATTGAGCGCAAAATTTTGGAAATTTTGATGTCTGCCAAGATAAATTTACCCTCAATAAATTCGTTGCAGGCGTTTATAAACTGAATTATGTCGGATTTTCGATCAGAAATCATATTTCCCCCATATCAAAAGTTTCATTTTGTTTACAAAAATAA
>CAYJEF010000070.1:0-3788 GCA_964369125.1 uncultured Christensenella sp. | reverse complement strand
TATTTAATTTGTTTTTCAAGCATATTAATGTCTGTAATTTCCACTATGTTTGCGCTATATTTCTCAAAATTTTTATCGATTTTAGGAGATAAAAACAAGTCAGATCGCTTTAAAAGTGAATTAAAATCGTATTCGTCAAAAAATTCTTGAACCTCTTTTTCAAACGGAAAAGTGTATTCTAAATCCTTTAATGTTATGCCGAGATTAACGTCGGTTTTTATCTTAGAAAGTTCTTTACTAAGGTATGCCATTTGCTTGCTTTCAAGCAGTTTTTCCTTTAATTTTCCCGCTATATTTTCAATATTTAGATAGATATTGTCCAGCGAATTGTATGTTTTCATAAGTTCAAGAGCGGTCTTTTCACCCACGCCCCGAACCCCGGGAATATTGTCGGAACTGTCGCCCATAAGTGCCTTTAAGTCAATCATTTGGTCGGGAGTAAGCCCATATTCCGCAAAGAAATTCCCGCCGTTTATGTTTTTGATTTCCGAAATTCCCTTCTTTGTCAGCCACAGTTCGGTGTTGTCATTCACGAGTTGAAGAGCGTCGCGGTCGCCAGTTATAATGATATTGTGGGTATCAAAAAGTTTCGTCAAAGTGCCCAAAACATCGTCCGCTTCGAAGTTTTCCACCTCAATAAATTTCACGTTCATAACGCTTAGCATCTTCTTCAAAATTGGAAATTGGGATTTAAGTTCTTCGGGCGTTGGTTTGCGTGTTCCCTTATAGTCTGCAAATAGTCCGTTGCGAAAAGTTTTTTTGCCATAGTCGAGCGCGACCGCAATATATTTTGGCTTGACTTCAAGAATTGCCTTTATGAGAATATTCGCGAATCCATACACTCCGTTTGAGTAATCTCCTTTGCCGTTTGACAAAAGAGGTAGCGCATAGAACGCCCTGTTAATTAAACTATTGCCGTCGATAATAATAAGTTTGTCTTTCATTTTGTTTTCCTTTATGGGGGCATTTTGCTTTAACGCGTTGTTTTAGGTATAAAACTGATACATTTCTGTGCCACTACTATGCAAACTTACACAATTATTTCATCAAGATATGAAGCAATATTGTCCGCAATATGAAACAGCAGTGCTATTGGAAATTGCCTGAAAGCATCGGTCAAATCGTAACTGCCACCTTGCACCCGCTTATCAAAAGCGCCCATATGCCAGTTTATCGCCATTGCCTCTTCGCGCGAAAGTTTCATATATCCAGAAATCATATAAACGGATTTCTCGCCGTGACCATATGGAAGGGTGTTTTCATTTGACGCAAAATAAGGTTGTCTCTCCCACTCGCCGTTCACTTTCACGTTTCTATAGTCGAGTTTATAGTTGTCAATTTTGCACAGGTCGTGAAGGAGCGCAATAATGGCAATGCTCTCATTGGATATTTTGTGTGGTAAGTCTGCGCCATATTCACTCTCTAAAATTTTTTTGAAACGCTCGTAAACTTTTAGGCAATGCAAGCAAAGTCCACCTTCAAAATTTGAATGAAATCTCGTGCTGGCTGGAGACGTAAAAAAGTCCGATTTTTCAATAAAATCGAGCAGTTGATCGGCGCCCTCCCTATGAATATTTGCTCTAAAAATGCTTATGTATTTTTCTTTTAATTCGTTTACTGATGGTTTTTCTTTCATAATTTTATCCTTTTATGTCTAGAATATGTTAGCACAAATTAAAATTTATGTCTAAAATATTGGACGTGTTTTTTGCAAATAAAAAGAGGAGGATATCCCCCTCTCTCTTTTAAATTTTTTTAAGATTATTTCTCGCTTGCAACTTTGGTAGCCTTTTTGACTGCTGGCTTTTCAGCAGTTTTCGTGGCAGGCTTCTTTGTGGCAGATTTTTTGACGGCTGGCTCTTCTTTTGGTGCCACTTCTTCCGCTACTGCTTTAATTTCTGCTACTGGTTCTGCTTTCTTTGCCTTTTCTTTATTAAGTAGAAGGTTGAGACGCGCAACTTTCCTGCTGGCGTTGTTGCTGTGAATAACACCTTTGGATTTTGCGGAATTAATGTAGGACACAATGTCGCTTAGCAATGCTTCGGCTTTTGCACAATCGACCGCAACGACTTTCCTGAAATTCTTAATCATTGTCGTCATGGTGGACTTTACAAATCTATTTTCCTCTTTCCTTCTTGCAATTACAGATACTCTTTTCTTCGCTGATTTAATGTTTGGCATTTATGACTCCTTTTTATACTCGACAATTCTAGCATATGTAATTTCAATTTGCAACATATTTTTGACTTTTTTTTAATTTTCTAAAATGCTTGCAATTAGATAATTTATGCCGTTTTTGCCGTCCATTTTTCCGCTCTTTGCCATATATTCCACCTCAATGCACAATTCAAAAATTTCTTTTAGCGCACGAATGGAAAATTTTGCAGATTGTTCGCGATATTTTTCCACGGCATATTCTTTGACAGAAAGCATTTCGGCAAGTTGAGAACTATGAAAATCACTGCGAGCGACAAGAAAAAGTCGGCGAAAATGACTGGCGAGTGTGGAAATAATCGACACGGGTTGCTCTTTGTTTTTGAGCATAGCATCAAGTAAAGAATAGACCTTGCACGCGTCCTTTTTAGAAAGTGCATTTGTTAGGTCAAAGATAACATAGAAAAGGCTCTTTGTTATGTGCGTTTCGATGTCATTTTCCGTAATTGTTTTGTTTAAATCAAAGAGTTTAACAGACACTAGTTTGTCAATCTCACTGTCAAGTTTTGTGATGCTATAGTTGCAACTGTCAAGCAGTTTGTTTATACAGTTGTTTTCAATTTTAAAACCGTTTTCTTCCAGTTTGTTTTTTAGGAACACAAACAGAAAATTATTCGATACTTTTTGGCAATCAATCTCGACAATACTTCCCTTTAAACTGTCAAAAAATTCACTTTTATTCGTGGAAAAAAATACAAGACAAGTGGTTGGATTTGGGTCTTTTAAATATTTCAAAAACACATTTTTTTCACTTTCATTTTTCTTGAGGACATAGTCGTTCACTATAACAAGTCGGCGTTCGCCAGAAAGTGGCAAAACTTTGCAATTATCAATAATTTCGTTGGCATTCCCGCGGTAGTCGTCTGCAAAAATTTTCTTATTAAACTCCGTAAAGGACAAATTTAGGGCGTTTTCTATGGTTTTTTGTGCCAAAACCGTAAGAAAACTCTCGCCACCGTTTATAAGGTATGCGGGCAAGATTTGTCGTTTTAGTTCGTCTTTTAGGTTTTCAAAATTCATAATTTTTCCTTATGTCAAAAGATATTGGAGTCTGCTTTGCGAGTCAAAGAAATAGTTTTGAGCGACAATTTCGCCTCTCCACTGCGCGCTATCCCCTCCTATTATTCTAGCACAATTTATGGTATAGTCAAAATTTGTTGTAATAAAATTTTGCAAGTTTGAATCAATAACAGTATCCCCGACAAAAAATACAATTCTTCGCGACATAAATTCAAGGCTTAAGGCAAACGGCGACGAGTTGTAGTCGAAATATTTTATTGCAAAAGTCTCGTCTACTATAGTTTTATCCGCGCCAATTTTGTGCGTCACAAAGCCAAATGCCGAAAGTCCGACGTCGTGAATGTTCCCCGCTTGAAGGTAAATTTCGGGCGAAAAATCACCTAAATATTTATTGACTTGTGCGGATTGAAAGTTTTCGTTTGTCAAAAGTATTACGGCAGAAAGTTTAAAAATATTCAGCCGTTTTAATTCGTCTGCAATTTGTTTGCCGTAATTTAACTTCGGCTCAATCAAGTAATATTTATTTTGTTTTGTGCAAAGTAGAGTTCCAAATG
>CAYJEF010000069.1:0-3818 GCA_964369125.1 uncultured Christensenella sp. | reverse complement strand
ATAAATGCTTATTTATTCACTTTTTTGTATATAATTTCATTTTATTTATAAAAATTAGTGAATGTGAATATTTATATAAGTTGTTGAAAAGTTGATAACTTTTTTTGCTCTTTCAATTCTTTATTTTTGACTATATATGCCATTTTGGTTGTGTCGTCAATTTTTACTTTTTCGCTGATTTGGACCCCTAGAACGCAAAGAATTTCACTTTTGTTTGCTAGCACTGGCAAGGTGTCCCTAAGGCGCACGGGGATTTTGGCGTCGATTAAATAACTTTTGAGCGGTTTTGTCCCGCCACCAAATTTTGTGAATGTATCTCCCGTTTTGCGTGTTCGCCACACGGCGCCCTCTGGGAGTTTTGCCACGTCTATGTATAAATTTCCCGTTTTAAAGTCGAATTTTCTGGTCTTTTTGACGTCGATTTCGAATAGATTTGCAAAGTTTGTTACGCCCGTTGCAAAGGGATATTCGTCGGCAATCACTTCCTTTTCTATTTTGTATAGGGTCAAATATTCATACTCTTTTTGAGCAATTAAGTTATTTGGCAGGGTGAGTTTTTTGCCATTTTCGCCTTTTGAAAGTTCTTTTATGAGTTCTATATGTTTTCTTTCGATGTCACTAAATATGCCAATTTTAGAAAGCGCGCGAAAGATAATTCGGTTCGTGACGCTACTGTGATAATAGAAATATATAATGGGGATTTTGACGACGGCGTCCGAGTATAAAATGCCGTCGTGGGTAGTTTGCGACAGGATAAAATCGTTGTCTTCACGGCAACTTTGACCGAAATTTACGAGCGCTTGCTCGACTCCCTCAAAGCGATTTTTGAGTTCTGGAATAATTTTGTTACGCAAAAAATTGCGGTTGTATTTCGTGTCAAGATTGCTCTCGTCTTCCACAAATTCAACATAGTTTACGGCGCAATATTTCAGGATTTCTTCTTTGGAAATATTTAAAAATGGGCGGATATAAAGCCCG
This sequence comes from uncultured Christensenella sp., assembly GCA_964369125.1. Classification (GTDB taxonomy): domain Bacteria; phylum Bacillota; class Clostridia; order Christensenellales; family UBA1242; genus UBA7862. The sequence continues at coordinate 2,840 of CAYJEF010000069.1, read as the reverse complement.
TTTCGACTGGCTTCCATACCGCTGGCGCCACTGAGCCCTGCCCCGCGCAAAATGTGCATTAAAATGGTTTCGGCTTGGTCGGACATATGGTGTGCAAGTGCAATTTTGTCGACTTTGTTATCGCAAAGAAGTTTGTTGAACACGCCATAGCGCGCCTCTCGTGCGGCTTCCTCTATGCCGATATTTTTTTCGCGCGAAATGCGAGAAGCGTCGACACAAAATTTTAGGCAGACGATGCCATTTTCACGGCACCACCTTTGAACAAACAAGGCGTCGCCCGCAGAAGTTTCGCCCCTAAGCATATGGTCGACGGTGATGGCAATCACCCTAATGTCGAGCGTTTCGGCTTGAGAGGACAAAAAATGGAGGAGCGCCATTGAATCTGCCCCACCACTGACCGCCACGCCGATGACTTCGCCCGGCAAAATTAGGCGGTTTTCTTTTATAGTTTGATAAACTTTCTTTTCCATATTTAATATTATACACAATATTGTTTGATTTTTCAATACGCTATTTTTCAAGTATGTATAAGTTTTCTCGCAATATTTTATAAACTAGGCATAATACAACTTGCCACAAAGCACTGTCATATCGTCCTTAGCGTAGTTTTGCTCAATTTCTTTGGCACGCTTTAGGACGGTATCGGCAAGGGTTTGGGGGCTGGTGGACGGCAAAAGACGCAAATATTCCAACAACTTTTCTTCGCCAAAACTGTCCACTACACCGTCGCTTAGCATAACGACAATGTCGTCGGGAGATAACACCGTTTTGGTGAGACTGGGCTTCACTTCGTCCAAAATGCCCATAGGAAGCGTGCCACTTTCTATCCGCAAAACTTCGTCGTTTCGCTTTATGAACCCCACGGTGGCGCCTTGTTTTATGAAATCGACTTCGCCATTTTTTAGGTCAATTACGCTTATATCTACGGCGGAAAATACATTGCCACTGTTGAGGTTAAGGAGTTTATTGACACTGCTTAAAATGGTCTCGTTGTCAAAGCCCACGCGATAGAAATTTTCTATCAAATTTATGGAAGTTTCACTGCGTTCGCTGGCGGTTTGACCGCTACCCATTGCGTCGCACAAGGCAAGCAAAATTTTGCCACTATTTAGTTTTGTTATGGCGTATGTGTCGCCACTCTCGTCGCTCCCGCCCTTTTTTTCTTTGGCAAGTCCTAGCGCCATATCATAGACAGGGGAAGTTTTGAACGAGACATATGTTAGCCCGCTATTTTCGCTGGGAAGAGACTCGTCAAGCACCATTTTATGTTTGAATATGCTAGATAAAATCTTTTCAATCTTGGCGCAGTCATAGTCGACATTGCGGATTATCATCGAGACAATGTTGGTTTTTTCGTCCTTATCAAAACACACAACTTCACTGGGCACAATGTCATTATAGACAAGAGTTTCTTTGATAATTCGCTCGAATTTAACGTCAAGATTTACCACTTCTTTGGTTTGCTTTGAGAGTTCCACAAGAACATTTGAGATGCCTTTTAGTTGCTCGGCAATAAGCAGTTTACTGCTGTCGAGGTCAAGGCTCACTTTGGCGTAGCGCTTGTATTCGTCGAGCAGACGATTGATGCTTGAAATTATGTTGTTTAGTTTTACGCAACGGGTGGTGAGGTATTGGGGCAAGTCTACAAGCGTTATTTTTCCCTTCTCAAAGCCGGCGTTTATAAGGTTTTCAAATATTTTTTTGAGTTCGCTGTTAAAGCCTTTTAGGCAACGGTTGCGCTCGGAGCAATTTTCGCAATTTTCACGGATTAACTCTCCGCACAGAAGATTTTTGGCGTCCTTTTCGCTGACGGTGCCTTTCACGAATTTCCTAAAACTCTTGTCCATTTCATAAAAAACTTCAGAAGCATAGAGGAGTTTTTTGCTGGTTTGGAGTTTGTTTTGGTTGAGAATGTTTTTGAGAGTATTGTTTGAAGTGTCCAGAAACAGGCTGTTTTTGGCGGTTTTTAGGAGGCTTTTTGGCACGCATAAAAACAAAGCACACGCGAGGACACTGGGGATAACTGTGACAAGCGAAAATTCGCCGAACAGTGACATATATAAATTGAGCGAAATGTCTATCGTGAGAAGGGAGATAACCATATATATTCGCTTTTGATTTTTGAAGATAAAGCAAAATACGGATACGCAGGAGAGTAGCGTGATATATTGCAAACTTGCCATATGTAGGAAGGTTCCAAGCCCCATTACAACGGAAAGTACTACTCCAAACGCACTGGGGAAAATGGCTAGGGAGAGAAGGACAATTATGTAGCCAAGGAATTTTACTATGTCGAAATATGGGAGTTTTACAGAGGCAAGAGAACAAAACAAAAACGCCAAAATAACCATTCCGCAAACGACTTCGTCGACATTTAAATTAAGGTTGAATTTGCGACGCTTTAAAATTTTAAAGAAGTTGGAACAACACAACATAAACATTGAATTTAAAAACATATTTATTACAGCGATATACAAAAAACTTATGTTTGTTATGTTAAAAAGTACATAAATTAGCCCAAAGAACAGACACAAGAGATAGTTTTTCCAAGTGGAAAAAATCTTATCTCTGCGTTTCATTGCCCCAGCAATTATTCCAAGCCCAACACACAAAATTAGCGAAAACACTAGCGAATAGGTGCTGGGGTCAGCAAGGAGCGTGGCGGAAAGATAGGCGAGCGAGAGATAATAGACATTATCTTCCAAAAACACAAGCGACACAAAAAGTCCAAAAAAACAAGGCGAGACAACCCCTAGAACTTTGGCGTTATAAAGCAAATAAAATAGCCCGAAATATCCTATGTATCGGACAATTTTAAGTCTGCTCGTTTTGTCCAGTTC
>CAYJEF010000068.1:0-3820 GCA_964369125.1 uncultured Christensenella sp. | reverse complement strand
GCCAAAATATATATTAAAATATCCGCGGTTATAAGTGCAAACCCCGAAATGACCATAATTAGTCCAATAATTTTAAGCGTGACATACACTTTGTCGGTTTCTTTTATTTCATTTTTTTGTCTTGCCACGCGTGCAACTCTGCGCGAAAGCAAAGCGACCGCAATGCCCACAGAAATGAAAATCAAACTAATAAGCACAAGTGGTTGATCCAAAAATTGCGATAAGGTGCGACCTAAAAAATTTTGCATAATCCCCTCCAACTTTTCACAAAAATATTATAGCAGTATTTGCAATTTTTTTCAATAGTCAATTTTTTATACATAAAAAATGAATTGATTTTGGGGCAAAAATGACCCGTTTTTGAGCAATTTTGATATGGTTTTGATATGATTTTGGAGTGATTTTGGAGTGATTTTGGAGTGATTTTGGAGTGATTTTGGAGTGTTTTTGGAGTGTTTTTGGAGTGATTTTGGAGTGATTTTGGAGTGATTCTGGAATGTATTGTAGTATTATTATACCTCTAAGTTGTAGTCATTCAAAAACTTATAGAGTTCTTGTTGAAGCACTTTAAATCGCCTGCAAATCTTGTTTAGCGTGGTTATTCTAAAGTTTTTTAGCGCATCAAAACTCAGATAGCACGCTAAAATGTCGTCGCGCACATTGTCCGATTTTATACGACGTTCCAGTTTTATAACATACTTTGAAAGTGTCACGCAAACAGGAGGCAATTCGCTTAGAATATATTCAAGAGATTTTATAACAGCACTATGTAAATGAATGTTATTTATCCTCGTTACCTGCATATTTGGCAGAATAATTTTTATGTAAACGTTGTCTTTTGTCATCGCAATGACCATTGTGTTTTCAAGGCTGGCGCGCTTTATAGCAATAGAATTTTTGAGAGTTGGTGCTATATTTTCGCTTAGGAGTATCACGTCGAAAAACTCATTAAGTTCATCGCCCTCAAGACCTGCAAGTTTGACGAGGAGCAGGTTTTTTGTGCTAGTTGGAGGGGTTTTTAGAAAATAGTAATAGAAAAAATTTCGGTTTTCAAGGAATATATTTTTGAGTTCTTGGTTGTTTAAAACAAGATAACTTTTTATTTTCGTCTGAATTTTGCTGAGTTCTTTAACGGGCAAAGCGTAGGCGTAGTCGAGTTTTACGGCAGTCCCTGCGTTGCACATCTCTATGTAGTGGTCAAATAGGTAACTATCAAAAGGCAAAATTTTTTTCAGGTTTATGAGATGGCGTTTGGCTTTCTCGTATTGACCGTCGTTTATTAGCGCCAAAATATAGTAGAATTCCAGTTCGGTGTCGGTTTTATTTTTATATAAATAATCTTCCATATACACGAGCGCCAAAGATAGACGCCGTGTTTGGGCAAGTGCCAGCGCAATTTTGAATTTTTCCTCGTCGGTTGCGTTCTCTTTATTTCTAATTATGTCGAGGGTTTTGTCGTAGTTTTCTTGATCGCCTTTTGCGTGATATACGAGAAGAAAATTACATAAATCAGACACTGTTTCACTTCCAAATTTTTGAAGAATTTCAAGCGATTTCTCGGTGTTGTTCTCAAAAAAATACGCGAGCGAAAGTTCACTCCTGACATCGTCGTCATTTAGATTTCCACTTTTCTCATACAAAGAAATAGCGTCCTCAAACTTCCCTTTCGACATACATTTTCTAGCACTCTCAATGGCGGGTGTCTCCGACATATCGCCGTTTAACACTAAAAATTTTGGCTGTAGATTTTCAAGGGTTTTCAGTCGCTCCTTGGCGCTTTGCCCCATAAGAGTTTCGCCCAAATTCGCACAACCGTTTAGATAAAATCGCGCCAAAATCACATCGCCAGACACGGCAAAATTTTCGCCAAGCCCGCGCATTGCACTTTGGGTCATAAGGTCTTCTTTTAGCGACAAAAAATAGTAGAGTGAAGAGAGTTCTAGATTGTTTAGGAAAAAATATGCCTGCGCTAGCATAAAATGGAGAATATAAATCTCCCCGCCTCGGCATTTTTCTTTTGCGCGCAAAAAATATTCAATCGCCTTTGTAATCTTGCCGTCGTTTAGAAAACTGCTGGCTTTTTTGAAGTAAAATTTATAATCTTTGTCAAACTGTATTACGTTGTTTCCCATATTCATTATTATTCTTTTAAAATTGTATTTAATCGCTATTTTATCAAAATATAATTTATTATATCTTATTCTTGCAACTTTTGCAAAAAATAAGCACGACAAATGTCGTGCTGTAATAATTTTTTATAAAATATTATTCTGTGAAAATGTATCGCCTGCAATGTTCACATTCAAGGTATCCACGGTCTTTTAGGCGACTGATGAGTGCTGACGGAATCTCCATACTGCACCCGCCACACGAAAAACCGTTTAATGGCACGACGACTGGGAAAATTTTGTCTTGGCGAAGTTGCTTGTATTTTGCCAAAATCTTTGGGTCAATCTTTTTCTCCATTTCTTGCATTTTACGTTGAATTTGCTCTATTTGTGGGGCGAAAACGCGGGTGCATTCTTCGCTTTTTTCTTTATTTTCCACGTATTTTTGCTTGTTTATTATGATGTTTTTCTTCAGTTGCTCTGCCATTTTCGTGATGTTATTAACGTTTTCTGCCTGGAGAGAAATTTCACGTTCCAAAAGTGCCAATTTGTTGCTAAGAGCGTTCACTTGCTCAAGTTTTTCGTTTAGGACGTCTTTATTTATTGCAGAAATATCCTCCTTGCTGTGGCGGTCGAGTTCCGCAATAATATTTTCGTAGTCCGCTTTCACTTTTTCATACTCACTCATAGCAGTCTTTGCAGTTTCGTCCAAAGATAGCAGTTGGTTTTGAGAATCTTTGGCGTTAAAGACGGCTCGCGCGACGATAAGGTGGGCGGGATTATTGTCCCGTTCACGTTCAAGAGATTGCAATTTGGCGTCCAAGGTTTGGTATTCAAGAATTTGTTTAAACATTTTTTCCTCCGATATTAATTTGTTCTAGCATTTTAAGTTTATTAAGAACGCTTTTTACTTTTTTTGTTTCTAAAATCTTTCTGCATTTTTCATTTTCGTATTCCACAAATGATATAAAGTCATCACTTGGGTTTTCAAGATTCGTTTTGCCAAAATTTAATTCCATTTCGTTTAGGGTTTGGGGCGAATTGGTTCGCGTTACATTAATTATATTATAGAACATTTTCTTGTTTTTGACTATGACATCTTGCACAATCTTGAAATTATTTTTTATTAAAAACGAACGCAATTGCACCACATTCTTTTGTGGTTGTAGTATGAAATTTTTGAAAATATGCTCTTTGTCTTGGGTCAAAATTTTCTTTATTTCTAAGGCTCCCATTCCGGCGATTATAACTTGCTGTGGCACGGAAATTGAGGTTTTTTGGGGTAAAATCGTGTCATAAAGCACTTTTAATCCGTCGCCACAAAGGAAGGAGATTTGAGAAGAATAGTCCGCTAAGTTTTGTTTTGCTTTATCTAAACACTTGTCGCTTATGTCCGTTACATATGCAAAATCAATTTTGTTTTTTGTAAACAAACTTTTTGTAATAAACCCGTGGTCACTGCCAATGTCGGCAATGACGCGAGTGTTCACAAAATTGCAAATGGTAGAAATTCGGTTGTCGTTAGTCACAGAAATCTTCCAACTTTTTGCAACGGTTTGGGTGGCGAAGTTTGCGTAGGGCTTTGGCTTCGATTTGTCGGATTCTCTCACGCGTAACGGAGAATTCTCTGCCCACTTCTTCAAGGGTTCTTGGGTGGGAGTCGTCAAGACCATAGCGCAGGCGAATGACTTTTTGTTCGCGCGGGGTTAGGG
>CAYJEF010000067.1:0-3823 GCA_964369125.1 uncultured Christensenella sp. | reverse complement strand
CATAGCCGTAGCCATCAATATAAACATTTGAAACCAGCTTGCCGTTATCCATTGCCAGCATATCGCCTTCCTTGATCTTGCGGCAACCGCCGCCTGGCCGCTTCGAGGCGATGCGTTCCCCTTTTCTGCTTCACGGCAAGCCGCGGCAGCAAGGCATGAACAGGTGTTCTCCACGGAAAAATTATTAAAGCCCAATTTTATTTATATTACTAAAATTTAATCAAATTTTTTGACATTATTTTTCACTTCGGCGTCGACAAGTAATACAATGTCACCTTTATGCTGGTCGCGGGCTTCGAGATATGTTCTTGGGGTTTCAAGGACTTTGCCATAGAATTTGAGAGAAAGTTTGCAATAGTCACGAAGATATTTGCGGGCTACATCATAGGCATCTTCAAGCGAGTCCCCTTTGCAAAATAGTTTTAGGTCTTCAAACACGACGATATAGTTGTCGTTCTCTTTATCATAATAAAACACTGCTGGGAAAATGTATTCCATAACTCACACCTTTTATTTCTCTAAAAAGTTTAGCACAGTAATAATTTTATGTAAAACAAAAAACAAAAAAAATCCACCGCACTGGGTGGAAATTTTTTAATAACAAAAACATTAGCGAGAATACTCTTTGGCTTCTTGACCTTCGACCTTGATTGTGACAGAGTCAATATTATCAATGTCTCGTTCCACATATCTATAGATATCTTTGTTTTCACCATTAAGTTTCATTTTATGGTCTTTGCGACTGATAGTTACATCTTCGATGATAATATCTTCCTTCAGTTCGTGTTTTATATTTTTAAGTAGTTTTTTGTTGCGTTCGACTCTCGTTTTGGCTAAATTCATAACCGTAATCTCAAGTTCATCGCAACGCTTTACTGCTTCTGGGTCGGATAAACCAAATCTGTCAATTTCCATTTTATCTCTCCTTAACTTTTGAAAATATTTTGATTAGAAGTATTTTAACATACAAAAAACGCTATGTCAATATGGAAAATTCTCGCTTTTTTTGGGAATTTACTTTATTTATGACTACTGGGCTTTATTCGCAATAAGCGCGTCTTGTTTTTGTTGATATTCTTTTGAGACACTTGGGTAAATTTCTTTGTATATTTTCATACCCGTGCCGGCTGGAATAAGCTTGCCGATCATAATGTTTTCTTTTAGCCCTTCGAGTTTGTCGATTTTGCCTTTTATGGCGGCTTCGGTGAGAACTGAAGAGGTTTTTTGGAAACTGGCTGCCGAGAGGAAAGATTCCGTTTTGAGCGATGCTTTCGTGATGCCAAGGAGCACGCGTTTTGCAATTGCTGGACGCTTGCCAGATGACACGAGTTCGGCGTTTATTTCCTCATATTTTTGAATGTCAAGCATATTACCTGGCAACAATTCACTATCGCCCGGGTCTTCAATCTTGACCTTTCTAAGCATTTGTTTGATGATAATTTCGATATGCTTCCCGTTGATTGGTGCGGATTGCAGGCGATAGACGGCAAGCACTTCTTTCTGCAAATATTCTTGGACGCCTTTTAATCCACGGACACGCAAAATGTCGTTTGGATAGATGGACCCCGCGGTGAGGCATTGCCCGACGTCCACGGTGTCACCCGTTTTGACAAGTAAAATCGTCTTGTTCTTTGGTGGAGTCATATATTCCACATCGCCCTCGCTGGTAGATGACACGATAACGCGATATCTCTCGCCGGAGACTTCCACTTTCACTTTTCCACTGACTTCGGAGATAATGGCTTCGCCCTTTGGTCTGCGCGCTTCGAAAAGTTCTTCGACACGAGGGAGACCTTTTGTGATGTCAGTTTCTGCCGTGACACCGCCGGAGTGGAATGTTCTCATTGTAAGCTGGGTGCCTGGTTCGCTGATACTTTGGGCTGCGATAACGCCAACTGGCTCGCCAACGCTAACAAGTTGGTTATTAGCAAGGTTCCTGCCATAGCACTTGGCGCAAACGCCATGTTTTGCTTTGCAAGTGAGAAGCGTTCGGATATTAACTTCTTTGATGCCCGCTTCCACAATTTTCTTGGCTGTTTGTGGAGAAATTAGATCGTTTGCGGACACAAGCAAGGCTTTGTTGCGTGGGTCATATACACTTTCGACGCTGACTCTACCGGAAATTCGGTCTTCCAGTTTGTCGACGACGGTTTTGTCTTCGATAAGTTCGGTGACGACCATTCCCTTTGGTTTCTCGCCAAGGGCTTCGAAGCAATCTTCTTCGGTGACAACCACTTCTTGTGCGAGGTCAACTAGACGACGCGTAAGGTAGCCCGCTTCGGCGGTTTTAAGAGCCGTGTCGGCAAGACCTTTTCGTCCGCCACGAGATGACAAGAAGTAGTCGATTGGGGTAAGACCTTCACGGAAGCAAGATTTGACGGGAATGTCAATTTTTTGCCCGGAAGTAGAAGCCATAACGCCACGCATTCCGCACAACTGGTTGAGTTGCAGAGGTGTGCCACGAGCACCAGAGACAATCATCATTTTGATTGGAGCGTATTCGTCTATGCCCGCTAGCACTGCTACTTTTACCTTGTCTGTGGTTTCATTCCAAATTGTAATATTCTTGGAAATTTTCTCGTCGAAAGTGATAAGTCCGCGTTTGTATGCTTTCTCGTTTTCAAGCACGCGCGCTTCGGCTTCGGCGATAAGTTCTTTTTTCTCTTTTGGCTCTTTCATATCGTAGACGTTAATTGTGAGAGCGCCTATTGTGGAATACTTGTAGCCTAGTTCCTTGATTTTGTCGAGCATACGCACGGTTGGGGTTGAACCCAAAGTGTTGTATGTTGCGGACACAATCTTGCTGAGTTGTTTTTTGTCCACGACGTCTTCAACTTCATATCTAAGGGCGTTTTCACGCTTGCTTCTATCTATAAAGCCGATGTTTTGAGGAATGCAACGGTTGAAAATAATCTTGCCGACTGTGGTGTTGATATTCCCTGTGATTTTCTCTGCGCCAAAATATGCGGTGCGTCTGACGAGAATCTTCGATTGAAGTTCGATGTTTTTTGTTTGATATGCCATTACCGCTTCGTCTTCGTCTTTGAAAATACTACCTTCGCCGAGGGAATTTGGTTTGTTCATTGTAAGGTAGTAGCAACCGATAACAACGTCTTGCGCTGGGGTCATAACTGGTTGACCGTCGGCTGGTTTTAGCACATTGTTGGAAGATAATAGTAACGTTCTTGCTTCGGCGCGTGCCTCTATGGACAGCGGAATGTGCACTGACATTTGGTCGCCGTCGAAGTCCGCATTGAAGCCCGTGCAAACGAGTGGGTGTAAGCGGATTGCTCTGCCGTCGCAAAGCACTGGTTCAAACGCCTGAATACTGAGGCGGTGAAGCGTTGGTGCGCGGTTTAGGAACACTGGGTGGTCTTTGATAACCTCATCAAGGACGTCCCAAACGACGGGTTTTTCACGTTCTATTAAACGTTTTGCACTCTTGATATTGTGAGATTCGTTCATTTCGACAAGGCGCTTCATAATAAAAGGTTTGAAGAGTTCTAGCGCCATTTCCTTTGGCAGTCCGCATTGATAGATTTTGAGTTCTGGACCGACGACAATAACGGAACGACCGGAGTAGTCCACGCGCTTGCCGAGAAGATTTTGACGGAATCTGCCCTGTTTTCCGCTGAGCATTGCGGTTAAACTTTTTAGGTCTCTGGATTTTGGACCTTGCACTGCTTTGCCACGTTTGCCATTCTCGATAAGCGAATCAACGGCTTCTTGGAGCATACGTTTTTCATTTCTAACGATGACATCGGGAGCGCCGAGTTCGATGAGTTTTTTGAGGCGATTATTGCGATTTATGACGCGTCTATAC
>CAYJEF010000066.1:0-3840 GCA_964369125.1 uncultured Christensenella sp. | reverse complement strand
CCTTAAATTATTGCGTTAAAATGTGTTGTTTTGAGTTTTTTTATTCAAAATCGTCGAACAAAGAGTCTTCGTCAAAGTTTTCAAGCAAATCGTCTTGCGTGCCGGCGTTGTCTTCAAGATTGTCGCCGTTTTGTCCGTTTTGTGTTGGGTGCTCTTCAAAATTTAGTTCGATGTCTTGGCTTGGTTCTTTTTGTTTTAGAATAAATGGGGTGGTTTCGGTGTCGTCGTTTGCGAGTTCGCTTAGGGACACTTCTTGTTTTTCTTCGGTGAGAATCCTGATGTCAAGACCCAAACTTTGGAATTCTTTTATCATAACTTTAAAGGATTCTGGTATGCCCGGTTCGGCAATTGGATAGCCCTTTACAATGGATTCGTATGTCTTGTTTCTGCCCATTACATCGTCGGATTTGATCGTGAGCATTTCTTGGAGTAGGTGGCTGGCGCCGTATGCTTCAAGCGCCCACACTTCCATTTCACCAAAACGCTGTCCGCCGAACATTGCTTTGCCACCTAGTGGCTGTTGGGTGACGAGCGAGTATGGTCCTGTGGAACGTGCGTGCATTTTGCTGTCGACCATATGATCAAGTTTGAGCATATACATTATGCCGACAGTGACGCGGTTTTCGAAAGGTTCGCCGGTGCGTCCATCATAGAGCACCATTTTCCCGTCTTCTTCGATATCGTTATCTTTAATAAGCTGGAATATTTCGTTTTCTTTTATGCAGTCGAACGCTGGCACTGCCACTTTCCAATTTATGGCTTTTGCTACTTTGCCAAGAAGGACTTCAAGCACCTGACCGACGTTCATACGACTTGGGATACCTAGTGGGTTCAAAACGACGTCCACTGGCGTGCCGTCCGCCATATATGGCAGGTCGGAAAGAGGCAGGACGCGACTGACGACGCCTTTGTTGCCGTGACGTCCAGACATTTTGTCGCCAACGGAAAGTTTTCTCTTTTGGACGACGTAGACTTTGACCATCATATTGACGCCTGGCTCAAGTTCGTCTTTGTTTTTCCTTGTGAACACTTGGACGTCGACAACGATGCCACCTCTGCCATGTTGGACACGAAGTGATGTGTCGCGGACTTCCCTTGCCTTTTCACCAAATATTGCACGAAGCAATCTTTCTTCTGGAGTAAGTTCGGTTTCGCCTTTAGGAGTTACTTTGCCGACCAAAATGTCGCCAGTGCGGACTTCTGCGCCGATACGGACAATGCCGTTTTCGTCAAGGTTTTTGAGGGCTTCTTCGCCGAGGTTTGGTATGTCGCGAGTGATTTCTTCGTCGCCAAGTTTGGTACTACGTGCTTTGCTCTCTTCCACTTTTAGAGTTATGGAAGTGAACAAATCTTCACGCACGAGGCGCTCTGAAATAAGAATAGCGTCTTCATAGTTGTATCCTTCCCAGTTCATATAGGCGATTGTGACGTTTTTGCCAAGCGCAAGTTCGCCGTTTTTGGTGGAAAATCCGTCAGCAAGCACGTCGCCAACTTCCACTCTTTGGTTCTTTGTCACATTTGGTTTTTGGTTTATGCAAGTATCTTGGTTTGTTTTTGCAAATTTAATAAGAGAATAGGTGTCGGTTTCGCCGTCGTCGGTCTTCACGCGGATTTCGGTGGCGGATACATACGTTACAAAGCCTGCATTTTTGCAGATGATCATTGCTCCACTATCTACGGCAATTTTATGCTCCATACCAGTTGCGACGATTGGGGCTTCTGTGCGAATGAGAGGCACTGCTTGGCGTTGCATATTAGAGCCCATAAGAGCACGTGCGGTGTCGTCGTTTGCAAGGAATGGAACGAGCGCTGTGGCTGCAGAAATCAGTTGTTTTGGTGAGACGTCAATGTAGTCCACTTCGTTTGCTGGCACTTCAATTATGCTGTCTTTACGCCTAACAATAACGCGAGGGTTCACGAATTTGCCATCTTTGGTTAGAGGTTCTGTGGCTTGTGCGACACAGCAATTTTCTTCTTCGTCTGCCATTAGATATTGAACTTCGTTTGTAACCACTGATCGAGACTTGTCGACCACTTTGACTGGTGACATAAGGAAGCCATATTCGTTGACTTTTGCAAAAGTGGCAAGGGAATTGATAAGTCCGATGCCTTGACCTTCTGGGGTCTCTATAGCGCATATTCTGCCATAGTGCGAATAGTGAATGTCGCGGACTTCGGCAGTGGCGCGTTCTTTTTTAACACCCCCTGGTCCTACGGCGGAAATTCGACGCTTTTGCGTCATTTCACTAATTGGATTCACTTGGTCCATAAGTTGGGAAAGTTGCGAACTCGCAAGGAAATCTTTGAGTGCTTTATTTATAGGTCGCGCGTTAATTACGGAAGATGGACTAACTGTCGTGAGGTCTTGCGCTTGGAGGGTTTCACGAATTACGCCAGCAAGTTTGTTGACGCCACTGCGGAAAGCATTTGCCATAAGTTCGCCGACAGTTGCAATTCGGCGATTGGCAAGGTGGTCGATATTGTCAATCTCGCCAATGCCGTCGTTTAATCCCAAGTGATAACTGAATGTGGCGATAATATCGTCCATTGTCAGTTGAAAATTCATAAGTTCTCTCGCGTTGTCACGAATAGCTTGGATACGGTCATCTTTGGATTTGTTCTCTTTCAGTAACTTTTGAAGAAGTGGATAGTGAACCTTCTCGAACACGCCGAGTTCGCGCTCGTCGCATGGGAAAATAGCGGATAAGTCGACGCGGTTGTTGCCAATTATTTTGTGTGGCACAAACTTTTCGCCGTCCATTTTAAATTCGCCCTTAAGGGTTTTAGCACGCACCCAAACTTCGTTTATGCCGGCGTTTTGGATTTGTTTCGCCACTTCTCGGGCAATAATTTCGCCGTCTTTGACAATAACTTTGCTGTCAATTTTGATGTCGCCATAGGCAGTTTCGCCAGTAATACGGGTGGCGATTGAGAGTTTTTTGTTGAGTTTGTATCTGCCGACGCGTGCCAAATTGTAGTATTGGTGCGTGAAGAACAAAGAGTTGATGAAATTATAGGTGGCTTCGGCGCTTGGGATTTCACTTGGACGCATTTTGCGACTGAGTTCTATAAGTGCTTCTTCTTGCGTCTCTTGCAGTTCCTTTTCAAGCGTGTTCATTATGATTGGGTTGCGCCCAAAAACTTCGGCGATTTGACCGGACGTGAACCCAAAGCATTTCAAGAACACACCTAGCGTGACTTTGCTGCTTCTGTCGACGACGACTTTGAGGACGTCTCCGGCGCTTTGCTCGACTTCTAGCCATGTTCCGCGAGTAGGGATAATGGTGCCGTTAAACAGCCATTTGCCAGTTTTATCTTGTTCTTTTGCATAGTAGGCACTTGGGGAACGCAGGATTTGACTGACGACAACTCTTTCGATGCCGTTAAAAATGAAGGAGCCTTCTTCGGTCATAAGTGGGACGTCGCCAAGGAAAACTTCTTGCTCTATTACTTCGCCGTCTTCTTTGCGAACTAAACGAACGCGGGCTTTTAGCGAAACAGAATAGGTTATGCCCTTTCGCTTGCACTCCTGTTTGGAATATTTGCTGGTGGCGTCTAAAGTATAGCCAACGAAATAAATCTCCGCCTTGCCACTATAGTCGACGATAGGAGAAAATTCTTCCAAAATCTCTGCGATACCACGCTCCAAAAAATGCTTGTAAGCATCTTTTTGAATAGCAATGAGATAAGGCATCTCAATAGGTTCTTTGATCTTTGAAAAATCTACTCTCTCGATTTTTCCAAACTTGGTCTTTTTGAAAGTAACATTTGATTGTCCCATTTTGACTCCTAAAAATATTTTTTAAAACGCAAATTGTGGAATTTACTTTTTAGTAAATG
>CAYJEF010000065.1:0-3932 GCA_964369125.1 uncultured Christensenella sp. | reverse complement strand
ATTTAGTATTATTTTAAGGAGTGAACAAAATGGCAAAATGTGAAATGTGCGGAAAGGACCAAATGAGAGCCAGCAATTTGAGTTTTAGAAGTTCTCAAATGACAAGAAGAACTTTGACACATAAAAAGGCAAATATCCAAAAGGTCAATGTCATTGAAAATGGAACGCCTGTGAAGAAAAATCTTTGCACAAAATGCTTGAAGAGCAAAGAAGTGAAAAGGGCATAATTTTTTATGATTTTTGCATAATAGATTACCGCTATGGTAATCTTTTTTTTCTTGTTTTGAGAATATCTAAGACAAAATATTTTTTTAATTTGTCAAAATTAGTGCATTATTTTGCTTAATTAATTAGACAATGTTTTTTTTTATTATTTTAATTATAATGAGGAAATATAATGGACAATTTTAATGACGAAATTTTAGGTAAAATGATTGAAAACAGACCAATTTTTCCAAAGCGCGTGGTGGTTACTTCGGGTATGCCTTATGGTAATAAGACATTGCACTGCGGGCACGTTGGTGGATTGTTTATTCACGCGGACACATTTGCAAGATTTATGCGCGATAGAATTGGGCGGGACAACGTTGTGTTCGTCTCGGGCACGGATTGCTATGGGACCTTGATTGTGGAAAGTTACAAAAAACTTAAAGAGACGACTCCGTTTGACGGGACTGTGGAGGATTTTGTCAGACTTAATCACACCAAGCAAGAGAAAACGCTTTGCGACTATGAAGTGGGGCTTGATTTATTTGGGGCTTCTGCGTTTGGAGACGCAAAGGAAAACCACGAAAAGATCAGCCGTGACATATTTTTAAAACTTATGAAGAACGGTGCTCTTACAAAAATGGATACATTGCAGTTTTTTGATAGGTCAGCGAACTGTTTTCTAAACGGCAGACAGGTGGTAGGCAAATGTCCTTTTGAAAACTGCGGGTCAACAAAGGCTTATGCTGACGAATGCGAACTCGGGCATCAATATATGCCACGCGAACTCATCGACCCAATTAGCGTTGTGTCGGGCGAGAAACCGATTTTGAAGGAGATTAGCAACTGGTATTTTAACCTGCAGGACAACTCAAAATTACTTTTGCAGTGGCTTGATTACATCGAAAAAAACACGGTGACGAGACCTTATATAACAAAAGAAATTCGTGAATTTATAAAGGCGCCAGAAATTTATATTAAAAAAGAATATGAGAACGCATTGAAAGCAATTGAAGGTAAACTACCAAAATTTACTTATGAAAGCGACGCAAAATCGTCTTTGACTATCAAATTTTCGACTCTGAAGGATAGGGAAATGGCTTGCGAAATTTTAACTAACAGCAATGTTCGTTTTAGGACAGGAAAGACGCTGGTGCCATTCCGTCTGACGGGCAATGTTGAGTGGGGTGTAAGTGTTCCAAACGAGAAGGATTTGACGTTTTGGGTGTGGCCGGAGAGCCTTTGGGCGCCGATTTCATTTACAAAGACTTTTCTAGAAAAATCCCACAGGAAAATGGACAATGTGAAAGATTGGTGGTGTAGTAAAGACAGCGCCATTTATCAATTCATTGGCGAGGATAACATTTACTTTTATGGACCGGCACAGCACGCGATTTGGCTTAATTTGCAGGACGGGAAGCCCTCGGTTAGCGTCCCAAATGGAAAGCTACAGATAAGCACAATTGTATCCAACAAACATCTTTTGTTTTTAAACAAGAAGGCGAGTAGTAGTTCCGCGGTGAAACCTCCGATGGCAGACGAACTTTTGAAATATTACACTGCGGAGCAACTTCGCATGCATTTTTTGGGGCTTAATCTCGGCAACAATTCGGCGAGTTTTATGCCAAAAGCATTTAACCCAGACGCAAAAAAAGACGAGGTTGACATTGTTCTAAAAGAAGGAAATTTGCTTACAAATGTCTACAACAAAATTCTTCGAACACTTTTCTACACTTGGCAAAAATATTTTGACGGCGTCGTGCCTTTTGACGAAATATCGCGCGACGTGAATGTGGAGTGTGTGCGAACGATTTTAAAATATGAAAAGTTGATGATGAGCACAAAATTTCATATGGTTACATATGAACTTGACACGTTTATTCGCTCTATTCACAAGAAGTGGCTTGCGACCGCCGACGAGAGCGATATGACAAAACTATCTCAGAGTATTGTCGATTGCCTTCATATGTCTAAAGTTGCAATGATTCTCTTACACCCACTCGTGCCAAAATCCACCGAAAATTTGGCGAAATTTCTTAATCTTGATATGTCGGTGTTCAGTTGGGACAAAATTGAGAGCACTATTTATGAGTTTGTGAAGAATAAAAACTGTTTTAAACCAAACTTTTTGAACCCTCGCGAAGATTTTTTTAAGAAACACCCAAGTCAATTAAGAGATTTATAAAATTTGCAAAGAAAAAGATTATATATTATAATATCATGGGAGTAAAAATGAAAAATTGCGCAATAATAACTGGGGCATCAAGAGGGATTGGCAGAGCAATCGCAACAACGCTTGCCATTGACGGATATTCAGTTTTAATAAACTACAATCATTCAAAATCACTGGCGGAAGAATTGGCTAAGGAATTATCAAACAAGTTTAAGGTTGAAGCGGTCGCTTTTAAAGCAGACATTTCAAAAGAAAACGAAGTGGCGGAAATGGTGAGCTTTGCTATAGAGAGATTTAAGAAAATTGACGTTTTAGTAAATAATGCTGGAGTTGCTTACGACCTTGCGTTCGCAGAACGAACAGTCGGTCTATTTAAGAAAACATTTGAAATTAACCTATTTGGTGCGTTTTATATCTCCCAACTAGTCGGTCGGCATATGCAAAATAACAAATTTGGAAAGATTGTAAACATTTCATCAAACAATGCTATAAATTGTTTTTATCCAACTTCAATAGATTATGACGCTTCAAAAGCGGCGCTAATTTCGCTTACTAAGAATTTGGCAATTGAATTTTCGCCGTATATAAACGTAAATGCGGTCGCGCCTGGGTGGATTGATACAGATATGAATAAGGACATTTTGACGGACGATGTGGTGGAACTGGAATGTCAAAGAATTTTAAAACACAAGATAGGAAGCGCTCAAGACGTTGCAAATTTGGTTTCATTTTTGGTCTCTGACAAGGCGGAATATATTAACGGGGAAGTGGTTGTTATTGATGGAGGTATGTTTATATGAGAGGGTTTTTGAAGAAATTTTCGTGCGCAGTTTTGATGCTTGGGATTGTTATTGCCAGCAGTTTAGCGATGTTTGCGTGCGGGTTTAACTATGTTTATGAGATTGCGATTTCAGACGCAATTTATGAACAAGGTGCGCAAGTTGTGTCTATTTATTTCACAAACGCCAACGATTCTACGACTTTTAAAACTACAATTTCCACTTCAAACATTAAGTTTGAGGGTGATTTATATGGAAGATATGCTACGAAAGTGGAACTCACTTCGGGTAATAGATTGGAAGTAACTCTAGGTGGGAAGTGTGTTGTGTCGAGCGTGGCTTCTTCTAAAAATCGCATTGTGGTGATGGGGGAAGCGACTTCGGACGGGAAAAATTATGCGTGCAACATTTCAAAAGTTCTTGAGGCGGGATTAATTTCAATTTCAAACACAAACGAAGCCGGTGTTTTCTCCTCTGTTTTTAAAACGACGAGCGGAACGACTTTTGACGAAGAATATATTTTTTCACAATTTATTACTGTAACAAATGGAGAATACGAAGAAATTTCGGTGATTTTTAACGAAGAAAACAACACGGTAACTGTTTCTATTGAAAATTTCGACGTTACAAGTGAAAATCCAAAACCAATTGTCCGTTTTGCGCCAGAGACGACGAGTTTGAACAAAGCATTGACTGTTGCGGTGGGTGGAATTTAAATAATTTTAATTAAATTTTAGAGATTTTTGGCAAAATTATTGCAATCTTTGCATACA
>CAYJEF010000064.1:0-3966 GCA_964369125.1 uncultured Christensenella sp. | reverse complement strand
CGAGCTGGGTTCAAAACGTCGTGAGACAGTTTGGTCCCTATCTATCGTGGGCGTAGGATATTTGAGAGGAGCTGCTCCTAGTACGAGAGGACCGGAGTGGACGTACCGATTGTGCACCAGTTGTATCGCCAGATGCATAGCTGGGTAGCGAAGTACGGACGAGATAAACGCTGAAAGCATCTAAGCGTGAAACTTACCTCAAGATTAGATATCCCATAACACAAGTTAGTAAGACCCCTTGTAGACAACAAGGTTGATAGGTCAGAGGTGGAAGCGCAGTAATGCGTGTAGCTGACTGATACTAATAGGTCGAGGGCTTGATCAAGAATGTCTTGAAATATAGCTTGATATTACTTATTCTTTTGTCTACAATATTTTTAATGTGCAGTTTTGATGGTTCTGTAATCTTTTGCAGAAGTCAAATCACGATTATATCTGACTTAGTCAGTTGTAATACCAGTGATGGTGATCATAGAGAGAAGGTTCCACCCGTTCCCATTCCGAACACGGAAGTTAAGCTTCTCATCGCCGAAGATACTTGGCTGGAAGCGGCCCGGGAAATCAGGACATTGCCATCGCATCATTAAAGACACCGCATGAGGTGTCTTTTTTGTTGCTATTTTTTTTAAAAAATTTTCAATATTGACTTATCATACTTTCAGTAATATAATATATAGGCAAGAGGAAGTTTTAATTTTGCAAATATTTTTGGGAGATGATAAAAAATGTTACATAGTCCAATTCGAAGCGAACGAGAAATCTTAGAAGAACAGGTAATGAGATCAGCGTTAGAGAGAAAACAAGACAAAAAAGAGCAAATATTAAATAGAGTGAAATCAATATTTGAAAATTTAAAACATAACGTTTATGACAGACAAAATAAGAGCAAAATAGACGAAGAAACTATTGATCTTATAAATCGCTCGGCAATAACTCAAGAAAAACAAAACGAAGAAGAAAAAGAATACGCCGAAATGCAACAAAAAGAAAGAATTGTAGACCCAAATCAAGAACTCGACGAGCAATTTATGCAAGCGAGAAATCTCGGTCTCATTGATATGTAAAAAGGGGAAAAACAAAATGGAAAGAGAAATAGTTGAAGAAGGTTCACAAAAAAAAGGTTTAAAAAACTTTGCCTACAAACTCTACAGAAAATTATATTATCCAAATAAAAAAATGGCGTCAATTGTCACATATCTCAGTCAAGATTTTAACGAATATCTAGAAAAAATGGATAAAGAAAATAACGGCATAGAATTTTTTGAGAGAAAAATAACTGAAGACAGCGAAGTTACAACGGCAATAAACGAAAATCGTGCTATTATTAAGCGTGAAAACGAGGAACATATTTTTATCGAAGGTATATTTGACAGGGAAGAAGATATTTTTTATCTATTCACATTCGACAAAATAAAAAATGACTTAAGGTTTAATTATGCCTATGTTGTGCCAAAAGAGGGAGTAATCACTATGCTCGATAATAACCTTGCAGACAATATAAAAATGAGCATAGAATATTTAACTATTGCAAATATAATTATAAGTAATTCTGAATATCGCACAAAAGAGTATTCTCAAAACAAAGATATTATGCTTGAACTATAAACCCGTGTCAAAATGTGCTTAAAAAAAATATAATGAATTATGAAAGCAGACGAGATAAACTCACTTGCTACCTTGATTGCAAAGTGTCTAAGCGAAAAATGTTCCAATGAGGAACTCATAAAAATAAGTGCACTCATATCACAAATCGGCTTTAATATCCAAACTTACATAAAATTTCCCAAGAAATAACCACTCACGGTTATTTTTTCTCCAAGCTATCAATAAGTTCAAAATATTCTGCAAAGCGATATTCGCGAATGGGCATCGGTGGATTATCAATAAAATATAAAACAAGTGCAGGTGATATGCCATTATAGTTTTGTAAAATCTCAAATCTCACCAATTTACCCGCCAAAATCAACCTTTTAACCTTTGCGTGATAATTAAAATACATACCTTTATATTATAACAATAGTTACAAAAATAAAACAAATCAAAAATAATATTCCAAAAAACATTTTATTTTTTAAAGTTTTAGAATATACTATATATGTAAAAATCTAAAAGGAGGCAAAGCATATATGAAGAATCGTGCAAAGTTATGTCTGTATATTTTCCTTATATGTGCCTTCTTCGCCCTCGGTGTTGGCGGATATTTTCTGTTTAATAATGGGGGAGACCAAGTTATGCTTGGTTCCCGCAAATTTCAAGTGTTTTCTTCTGTGCCAAACGCCAGTTACTATTCTGTCCTAGTTCAAGACCACGCCGAAGCAAACACGGGACAAGCTGAATACAAAGTTAATAGACAGTCGGTTGAACTTGATAAAAACACATTCAATTTTACAGTTGAAGTAAAAATTGCAGGAGAGAAGAAAGCCGAAGAGCATTACACTCAATATATAACAAGAAAAGACGATAATACAGGCAAAATTGATTGTAAGATTAAAGATTATACAATCATTTTTTTTAGTGACGGCATTGAAATAGAACGCCGATCTTCTTATTTAGATCAAAGTTTAACCAATGTCGACAGTGACATTTTTTGCTTTGTTGTAAACGTCTATTTCGACAATCTTTTCAAAACTGACGGCGCTTATAAAATTATTGTCACACCTCTTGATGACGACGGCAACGAAATTAAGGGTGAAAACGAAGAAAGTTTAGTGGCACAGCTCGACTATAACTACACAGCATACTACGAAGAAGACTTTTTAAAGCGTGGTGAGTTTTTCTATGGTGGCAAGTGGCACGACTATGTTGTTGAAAGTAAAAATGAACTAAATAGCCTCGTGTGGTGGGCTATTCTATATCGTCAGGCACAAACCAAAATTATAAACGGTTCGCGCGTTATGGGCAATCTCAGATTTTTTGTGAAAACTGGCGATATAAACTCTTCAAATATCAACAGGCTCGTTATAGACGCAATAAATGCCTATCCCGAATATGACGCTCTCGAGGACCAAAATATTTACGGCAAAAAGACGGGCAATATCGGCGCTCTTGTCGATTTTAACTACTATTTAAACGAGGATTTTCTTTTAACCTACAAAGATTTAAAAGATATGGACACGACCACTGGCGACATTTTCTATAACCAAGCACTTGCTTCTTTGCGTCATAAAAATGAAGATTTTGAGATTTCATATATTGGCGAAGATAGCACAGAAACGCGTACGGACGACACCACCTTTGACCTCCTTGCAAACGAAGAGAATAAAGGGGTAACTGTCTACAACACCGAACAACTTTTTATGGTGGTGCAAAATGGTGAAAAGCCTATTATTGAAGACGAAGAAAGCGTCGTATATCAAGTGTGGAACAACGCCCTCGCAGTTCTTAGAAACATAAACAAAACCGACTCTCTTTCGGATTATGAAAAGGCACTTAATATTTATCGCTACATTTGTGGCGAGATTATTTACGACGACGTAATTTACGACTATATGAAAGAAAAAAAAGATTTTTCAATCAAGAACTTTGGCAATTTCAGTTGTTTTTATCTCGAAGGTGTGTTCTATGATTTTGATGGGTTAAACGGCAACAAATATGCCGTGTGCGACGGTCTAGCCAAGGCATATTCGCTCCTTTGCAACATAGAGGGCATAGATTGCATAAAGGTGAACGGCAAAGTGGACGGCGGAAACCACGCTTGGAATAGAATTGAACTCCACGACGAAGATTATGGCGCAGACGGCTTCTACTATGTCGATCCAACTTGGGGCGAAGGCGTGTATGACACGGGCGACTCTTGGCAGGAAGGCGACAGTACTTTCGGGCGTAAATACTTCCAAATGCTCACGCACACCTATTTCCTAATAGACCACGAACAAGGTCGCGAAATTTTATATCCAAAGAATCTCGAAAGTGAAACTCCCGCTAGTGACTATAATTACTACGATTTCGCCGAGTTTGAATACGACG
>CAYJEF010000063.1:0-4002 GCA_964369125.1 uncultured Christensenella sp. | reverse complement strand
GTGTAAAAAAGATTTTTTGTTTTTTAGTTTTGTATTTTTTATTGCAAATTAAATGTAATTATCGGGCAAATCATTCTCAAAAAGTATCGTGTCGCCATCAAGTACAAAGTCCTTCATAAGTTTCTTTGCTCGGTCTAAACTTTCCGCTTGATATATTTTTTCTTCGCCAAAATTTTCTGCGTTAAGCCCATTTTTTATCTGCTCAAAATTTAGCTTGTTTACGATAATAACAAAGTCCGCAATCTTAGCAATTTTTTTGCCAAAATTAAAGTTTTCCTGATCCTCAAGGGCGCCAAGTTCCACTAGCCCCGGAGTTATGACGACCTTCCGCCCTGGCATTTTTGAAAGAACAGAAAGCGCCATTTCACTGCCCTCCACGCTGGCGTTATAGGCGTCGTCCAAAATGACATTTGACGATGTTTTAATGAGTTCCAAGCGGTGTGGCACGGGCGAAAGTTTCTCTATACCCGAAATTATTTGGGCGTCCTCTAGCCCCAGTTCCTTCGCCATTTGCACACACAGCAAGATGTTTTGAACGAAGTGACTGCCCAGAAGTTTCGTCCTGACGTCATATTTATTTTCGACGATTTTCAGTTTGAAAGTCGTGCCGTTTTCGTCGAAATTTATGTCACTCGCGGTAATTTTGCCACCATTTTTCACCAAAATTTTGCGAACGTTACATTTTTCATAAAGCGTCTTTGAACTTTCATTTTCTCCGTTAAAAATGGCAAATCCGTCGCTTGGCAAACTTTCAATAAGTTCAAATTTCGTCTTTAAAATATTATCTTTTGTCTTGAAAGTCATCATATGTTGCGTGCCAACGCCCGTGATAATCCCGTATTTTGGATTTATTAACTTGCAAAGTTTTTTAATATCTCCCACATTCTTGGCGCCCATTTCGGAAATAAGCACCTCGTCGCTCGTTTCCAGATAGTTATTCACAACCTTGCAAAGCCCGGGTAGCGTATTAAAACTGTGCGGGCTCATACAAACTTTATATTTTTCGCTCAAAATTGAGTTTAAAATATACTTTGTGCTCGTCTTGCCAAAACTGCCCGTTATGCCTATTTTAATGAGGTTTGGGCATTTTTTTAGTTTAAGTTTTGCCCTAGCGATATATCCGTTTATGATAATTTTCTCGTGCGGAATTAGCAAAATGTGGACAAAAGGCACAATAATTGGCATAAAAATTGGAACAAAACACAGCGCGCCAAACTTCACAAAACTGAGAAATTCCGTTGAAAATGCTATGACTGCAAACGAAAATATGCTTACCACAATAAATAACAGTATGTTAAGCCGTGTCATTCTTGAGGTGTTTTTAAGAGGAATTTTCTTTGGCGCAAAGTAGAGGTTTTTTATAAAAACAATCGTAAAATAAAAGTAAAAAATCAGCCCAAGATACGAATAAAGCGCCTCGTGGTGATAGACGTTGAATAGTGCGTTTGTTACAAGCACGCAAAATGAACTGAGGAGACTTAGGAATATCATTCGCGACACATAACTCGCCTTCGTGTCCTTTAGCCACAGAAAATAACCTTTAAGTTTATATCCAGAAAGTTGAATGATTTGGAAAAATTTGTATGACGCAAAGCACATAAGCAGCCCGTTTAAAAGCGATAAAATTATTGCGATATACATATTGATATTTGTTGCATCAAAAAATTTCATATCATTCCCTTTTAGGTTTGTCTAAAAAACTGTCGCATCACCGCCAAAAACTGCTCGGCGTTTTCAAGATATGCAAAATGCGAACCCTTCACTTTAATCACTGCACAATCTTTTATATGCTTTTTAAAATATTTTGTAAAGTAAAATGGCGTTTGTGCGTCACTTTTACCCCAAAAAAGCAAGGTTGGGCAAGTGATATTTTTTATCTCTTTTCTTTGGTCAAAGTTAACAATATTCACGAAAGTTTGTTTCATCACAATGTCGAGATTTTTGTAGTCGTCACTCCCAAAATTTTTTAAAAGTGTGCTTTTGCAAAGTTTCAATTTCACAAGGAGTTTTAAAAATTTATAACGCAAAATTTTTGCAAATACCTTCACACTTCGCCTCTTTATTCCCGCACTTCCAGTAAGAATTAATTTTGAAATTTTGGCACTTTGAGTGGACGCCAAATGTATTGCCACACGCCCGCCAAAGGAATGTGCAACAACAGAAAATTTATCAAAATTAAGAAAAGATAAAAGCGAAATGACCATTCGGGCGTATGTTTGTACCGACCAAGCAGTCGAGAGTGCTGAAGACTCACCAAATGGCGGAAAATCAAGCAGAATAAGCGGACGAATTTGTGGTAATTTTGAGGCAAGAAATTCAAAACTTTTCGTACTCCCACCCCAGCCATGCAAAAATACAATAGGCTCGCCTTTTTTTTCCTTGTTCAAAACAATATAGTTGATATTTGTGCTTTCGAAATTAAAAATCATAGATAACGAAACATTATAAATGCGTCACTATCTTTATAGTATTTTTTGCGAATATTTGTTACAGAAAAACCATTTCTTTTGTAAAAGTTTATGGCATTTGTGTTGTGTTCGTCGACCTCAAGAGAAATGGTCTTTTTGTTTTCTTTACGAGCAATTTTAGCCACATTTTCAAGTAATTTCGTGCCAATGCCACAATTTTGAAAAGATTTTTTGACGGCAATCCCGATGATATTTTCGTCAGTATCGCACTCAAAAACTCCAACATAGCCGACCACTTCTTCACCACAAAGTGCCACAAAATATTTGCGCGAATTGTGACAAAATTCGTCATAGAAATTTTCTTTTGACATCTTATCATCTTCCAAAATCACTTCGCAGTGGATAGAAAACATTTCGTCTATATAGTCACGACAAAATTTTACAATAGAAATTTTATCAGCCATTATTCTTCTCTTTTTTAAGGAGTTCTTCCTCTGCTTCAGAAAGTGCCAAATACAAAGGTTCAAGTTTGTCAAAACTCTCAAAAATTTTTTTTGCAACTAATATTTCTAAAAAGTTAACATAATCTTCGTTTAAAATTTCTAGTTTTTTTAAATTATATGGAGCAAAAAAATCGTCGTCATTAAAGTAGAATTTTTCAATATTTGCAAACTTTTCTATTTCGTCTTTTATAAGCACAAATTGCGAAAGTTTTTCGCCGGTTTTGCTAAATTTTGCCGAGTAGATTTTTGATGCTGTGCATTTTATGTACACGCAATAATCACCGCGTGTCGATTTTTTCGCCACAAAACCTAAAAGGTCAAGCATATTTATTGGCACAATTTTTTTAATATTATCTGCATAGCAAAACGCCTTTGCGGTGGCGACAGCAAGGCGAATCCCAGTAAAAGACCCAGGACCAATTACAACTCCAATAGTGTCCACATTTTCAAGCGATGTTTTGTTATCTACCAGCAATTTCTCGACAGCAGGCAGTAAATTTTCTTGATGTTTTTTATCACATTTTGGCGCGACAAAAATTTTGCCGTCGTCCACTAAAATAACAGTCATCAGGCTGGAACTTGTGTCAATGATTAATTTCATTTATATTCCTCCAATGTGATTTTACGACTGTGTTTGCCGAGTTTTGAAACAATAATTTTAAAATATTTCTTAGGAAATAAACTACCAATTTTTGACGGCCATTCCACAAATTTTATCGCCTCATTGTCGTCGATTACGTTTTCAAAACCAATATTTTCGAGCTCCGTTTCGTCCTCAATCCTATACAAATCAAGGTGATAAAAATGCAGGTCACCGGCGTGATAATCGTTCACAATGGTGAATGTTGGGCTGGTAATTTTATTTTTAACGCCAAGACTTTGCAAAATAAATCTAACAATAACGCTTTTGCCTGCGCCCAAATCTCCTTCAAGAAGCACAATGTCGCCTTTTTTTAGAAGTTTTGAAATCTTATTCGCAATTTTTTCAGTGGATTTTAGCGACAGCGAAATCTTAGAAAAAATAATATTTATATTATCGTTTTTGCTTCTTTTGTGGAAGAATTTAAGAATGGTCATTTGCTGTTTCCTTC
>CAYJEF010000062.1:0-4054 GCA_964369125.1 uncultured Christensenella sp. | reverse complement strand
AAATCTACAAGCACGACGTCTGTCGATTGTAAAACTTTTTCCTCAACGTTTTTATCATTTAATTGTTCCATTTTATTTTCTCCTTATATATTATTTGCATTTTATTAAAATTAAAGCACATATTTGCGTAAATCGTGCTCCTTGTCAAAGTTCTCAAACGCTTTTTTCACATATTTTTTGTCGATGACAAAGGTTTTCATTTCACTGTCACCACCCGCGTTAAAACTAATGTCACTTAAAAGCATTTCAAGCACGGTGTGTAGTCGCCTTGCGCCAAGGTTCTCGGTTGCCTCGTTTTCCTCCTCGGTATAACGAGCAATTTCTAAAAGTGCTTCCTCTTCAAACACGATGTCTATATTGTCTACTTTCAGCAGTTCTTGATATTGCAGTGTCAGCGCGTTCTTTGGCTCCGTCAAAATTTTGTAAAATTCTTTTGCAGTCAAATTTTCGAGGTCCACGCGGATTGGAAATCTCCCCTGAAGTTCAGGAATTAAATCCTCGACTTTAGACACGTGAAATGCACCCGAGGCGATAAACAAAATATAATCGGTCTTAATAATTCCATATTTTGTGTTCACCGTACTGCCTTCCACAATAGGTAAAATGTCACGTTGAACGCCCTCACGACTTACCTCAGGACCGTTACTTCGCCCGCCACTGCCGGTGATTTTGTCTATTTCGTCAATGAAAATTATACCTTCTTGTTCTGCACGCCTAACCGCCTCCGCTTTCACGGCGTCCATATCAATAATTTTGTCACATTCTTCTTGCCCCAAAATTTCACGCGCCTCACACACCGTCAACTTTCGTTTCTTTTTGCGCTGTGGAAAAATTCCTCCGAGCATTTCGCCGATGTTGAGTTCCATACCCGCGCCCGGCATCATATCAAAAGACTTTGGCTGTTCTTTTACTTCTAGTTCAATATACTCGTCGTCATATCTGCCGTCAGCAAGACTTTTCATTATGTGTTCCTTGAAATCCTCGTTGTTTACTGTGGTGCCGTCGACTGTCGTTCGCTTCATAGGATAAATTGCGTCAAAAATTCGCTTCTCCACACTTGGCTTAATTTTCTCTATTACTTCGTTATATTTCTCGTCCTTCACCATTCGATAAGACGCTTCGACAAGGTCGCGAACCATACTCTCCACGTCGCGCCCAACATACCCCACTTCGGTATATTTAGTCGCCTCCACTTTCACAAATGGTGCCCTCACAAGTTTCGCGAGACGCCTTGCAATTTCAGTTTTACCCACGCCCGTTGGACCTTTCATAATGATATTTTTTGGCGTGATTTCCTCTTGCATAATGCGCGATAGTTTGCTTCGCCTATATCTGTTACGTAGTGCAATCGCGACCGCCCGTTTTGCGTTGTCTTGCCCGACGATATATTTGTCGAGTTCAGCGACGATTTGTTTTGGTGTCATATCCATTTAAACCTCCTCCACAGTGACAAAACTGTTTGTAAACACACAAATGTCACTTGTGATTTTCAGCGCTTTTAGGGCAATTTCCTTGGCGGGAAGATTGGTGTTTTCAACCAGCGCCCTCGACGCTGCCAGCGCATAAAATTCGCCACTTCCGATAGCCGCCACCCCATATTCAGGTTCAAACACGTCACCCGCACCCGAGACGTACAAAAGATTTTCCTTGTCCGCCACCAATAGGAGCGCGTCCAGTTTTCGAATATATTTATCCTCTCTAAATCCAATGGCGAGTTCCACGGCGCTTCGCATAAGGTTCCCGCTAAATTTCTGCAAAAGTTCTTCAAATTTCTGCGACAAACTAAACGCGTCCGCCGCCGACCCTGCAAAACCAATAACTACTTTTCCGTTGTAAATACGCCGAACTTTCACGGCATTGTTTTTCACGATAAATTTCTCGCCAAGCGTCACTTGTCCGTCGCCCGCAATGGCAGTCTTGCCGTCACGCTTAACTGCAACGATAGTTGTGCTTCTCATATCTTCCATAATTCTCTCCTTCATAATTTTTTATAATATTATTGTGCCTTTTGCTCCTCTTCACTATCCTTGTTTACAGGAGGCACTTCTTTCTTTGTATAATCGCAAGATTTGTTGGAACACGAATACGTCCAAACTGTCTTGCTTTCCTTTACAGTCAAATAACTCTTGCACTTTGGGCATTTCAGGTTCGTTGGCTTTTCCCAACTGGCAAATGTGCAAGTTGGATAACCAGAGCAACCATAGAAAATTTTGCCCTTGTGCGTATGACGTTCCAAGATTTCCTTGCCACAAGTTGGGCAAGAACAAATTGTTTTCTTTTCAGATTCAAGAGGCTTAATATTCTTGCATTTTGGATAGTTTGGGCACGCGAGAAACTTTGCGAATTTCCCCTGACGCACCACCATTTTCGCCCCACACTTCTCGCACACCACGTCGCTGGTCTCCACTGGCACACTCACGCGTTTTGCCCCGCGATATGCTTCGTTCACTTCCACTTCAAAATTCTTATAGAATTTCCCCACAACATCTTGCCACTTCGTGCTCCCGTCCTCAATCTTGTCAAGGTTGTCCTCCATTTCTGCTGTAAATGAAATGTTCATAATGTCGGCAAAATACTTCTCCAAAAACTCCGTGACGGTTTGCCCGAGTTCGGTTGGTTTTAGGAATTTACCTTCCTTTTGCACGTAATTTCTGTTTTGCAAAATCATAACAGTAGGAGCATAGGTGGCGGGTCTTCCGATACCCTTTTCCTCCATAGTCTTAATAAGGGTAGCCTCGGTGTAACGCGCTTGAGGTTTTGTGAATTTCTGCTCAGTTTTCAGGTCGGTCAAATTCACCTTATCTCCCGTAACAAGCGCTGGCATTTTGTTCTCGTCGTCGTTTTCGTCGTCAGTTTCCTCATACATTTTATATGCGCGCGTGAACCCAGCAAAAATTGGCGTCCTGCCCGCACACTTAAAGTCGAACACCCCCGCCGAAATTGTCACCGAAAGCGAGTCATATGTTGCTTGCGACATTTGGCTGGCGACGAACCGCTCGTATATAAGTTTGTACAATTTATAGTTGTCGGGGGACATAAACTCTCTCACCGATTCTGGCGTTCTCTCAAGGCTAATTGGTCTTATCGCCTCGTGTGCGTCCTGCACATTCTTTTTGGACTTAAAAGCGTTAAATTCCTTTGGAGCAAACTCAGCGCCGTAAGTTTTTGCGATAAATTCCCGTGCCTTCATTTGAGCCTCGGGCGAAACACGCGTGGAGTCTGTTCTAATATAAGTAATCAGCGCCGTCTTGCCTTCGGATCCCAGTTGCACGCCCTCATAAAGTTCCTGCGCACACCTTGTGGTTACAGAAATATTCATTCCAATTTTGTTCAATGAATCCTGTTGCATGGTGCTGGTGATAAAAGGAGGTGGTGGAGACGCCTTCGTAACGCTTCGTTTAACGTCTTTTATCTTAAATTCCTGCTGTTTTATATATGAGACCGATTGGTCGGTCTCTTCTTTGTTTGAAAGTGTGATTTTCTTATTATTTTTATTTGTCAAACTAGCCTTAAATTTTATGTCGTCCTTCTCTAAAATTGCCGTCACAGGCCAATACTCTTGAGGCTTGAAATTCACAATCTCTTTCTCGCGGTCGACAATGAGTTTAAGCGAAACACTCTGCACTCTGCCAGCGCTCAAGTTTGGTTTGATTTTGTTGCAAATAATAGGCGACACCTTGTATCCCACCAGACGGTCAAGTACCCTGCGCCCTTGCTGAGCATGCACCAAACTAATGTTAATTTTGCGTGGTTTTTTGATAGCCTCATTAACGACGGCTTTTGAAATTTCGTTAAATTCCACACGGCAAGGCTCATTTTCATTTATGCCCAAAATGTGCCCGATATGCCAAGAAATTGCCTCACCTTCGCGGTCAGGGTCGGTTGCGAGTAGCACGCTTTGTGCCTTGCTTGCCTTTTGTTTCAGTTCCTTTATGATGTTTTCTTTGCCCGCCATAATCTCATATTTTGGCTCAAAATCTTTGTTTATGTCCACTCCAAGTGTCTTTTGTGGCAGGTCGCGGACGTGACCTTTTGTCGCCACCACTTCATAATC
>CAYJEF010000061.1:0-4085 GCA_964369125.1 uncultured Christensenella sp. | reverse complement strand
CCCGTCAAAGTAAAGAGTTTGTTTTTTACATATACTTTCATTTTCCCTCCAATATTTCTTTTAAATAAAAATTGTTTTGTCTTTCCATTATATTATGTTTTGCGTGTTATTCAAACTGATTTTTACATTTGCGTTTTTACGTCGAATATCGTCCCTTTGCCCACTTGGACCATAAAATCTTTTGTGGCTGGATAGGAATATGTTGAGACTTTATCTCCGTTTATTTTTACAGCGCCACCGTCAATTAGTCTTCGTATTTCAGATTTCGATTTGTATTTGCCGGAGGTGAAAAGTAGCAAAAGCAAGTCCACATTTTTTTCGTTGTCAATAAATTGCTTTTCAATTTTAAGAACGGGGGTTTTTTCGGAGATAACTTGCTTTTGATAGGTATCAATAAAGTATTTTTCGGCGGAGATTGCAAATTCTTTGCCGTGATATAACATAACAATTTCGCGCCCTAGCAACATTTTTATATCTCTTGGGTTTGCTCCGTTTTCCATTTTCTCTTGTATCTTTTTAATCTCGTCGGGGTGCAAGTCCGTTGTCAACAGGAAGTATCTTATAATTAAAGAGTCGGGGATTTTCATAGTTTTTTCAAACATTACGTTTGCGTTTTCGTTGATTCCAATGTAGTTGCCTAGCGACTTGCTCATCTTTTCGACGCCGTCTATGCCTTCAAGCAACGGAACAAAAAGCGGGACTTGCGGAGTGAAGCCATAATCTCGCTGAATATTTCTGCCTAAAAGTATATTGAAAGTTTGGTCTGTTCCGCCCATTTCGATGTCTGCCTTGCACACAACTGAGTCGTATGCCTGCATTAAAGGATAGAAAAATTCGTGGACGGAGATTGGCGAATTTGACTTGTATCTATTTGCAAAATCGTCCCTTTCAAGAAGTCTGGCAAGGGTCGTTTTGCTACACAGTTCAATGATTTCTGGGAATGTCATTTTGCTATACCAGTCGCTGTTATATAGCAGTGTCGTCTTATCTTTATCTAAAATTTTAAAAATTTGTTCAACGTAAGTTCGGGCGTTTTCTTTCACTTTGTCGGCGGACAATTGATTTCGCGTTTTGGATTTGCCTGACGGGTCACCGATCATTCCTGTGAAATCGCCAATAATTATGGAAATTTTGTGACCAAGGTCTTGCAGTTGCTTCAATTTTCTAAGAGCCACGGCGTGACCCAAATGGATATCTGGAGCAGACGGGTCTAGTCCAAATTTTATATTCAAAACTTTGCCCTGTTTTGCCACAGATTTCACCTTTTCCGTAAGGGCGCCAACGTCTGGATTTTCGGTGCCTTTTATCAAGAATTTTATCGTATCTTCAACATTAAACATATTTAACCTCTTTTTTTGTGTAGCACAATATGACTTGTCGTGTCAATTTAAACCTTCAAAATGTTTTATGAGAACCTTTTTAGCAAGTTCTGTGTTAACATACGCCAACCAGCGGAGTTGTGCGTTGTTTTTTGTTTTTCCATTCGCGTCTTTTTCTGTTATTATTTCCACCTTGTCGCCTTCGTTTAGTTTCGTGTATGGTGGAAGTTTGGTTTTGCTGTCGTTTACTATGGCATATTTAAACGAAAAGCCAATATCTCTGTGAATTTTGAACGCAAAGTCCAGGACGGTAGCGCCTTTGGGAATATATTTTATTTCGTTTGATCGGGTTTTTACGCGAATTAGGTCGACATCAAGTTCGTTTATATTTTCCTCGTCTATTTTGTCGAGATTTTGACCGTCTGCAGTTCCAACTTTGACCATTGTATATTCGTTTTCTGTCAAAATGTATATGTTGAATTTATTTTTTATTTCGTCTTCAACCTCAAAATACATTTTGCCAGTGAATCCGCCAATTTTTGCGTCTAATATTTTAAGATTTGTTTTATTTTGAATTAAACTTAAAACTTCAAACAATGCCTTTTCGTGCGTTGTGTCTCTATAAATTACAAAAATATTATAGTTGGCGACTTTGAGGATTTGACCTTGCGATATTTTGCTTAGTTCTATCTTTTTATACAGCCTTGACAAGTCCTCAAACACTTTATATTCCCTGACATCTTTGATTTTTACTGAAATAATTGAAGAGTTTGCAAAGATTTCTAAAAACATAGAATTTAGGATATCTATGTTTTTTTGGTTTGTCTTGTGATATGTTGAATATTGAGACAAGAAATGCTCGATTGTTTGCCTGTTTACTATTATAAAACACTCGTTTTTGATTGCCCTAAAAAAATATTCGCTTTGAAGCGCCTTTGCTATCGGCAAAACCCACTTCTCAGTTTCGCGCACTTTTTCTAGTTGCTTTCCATAATCGAAAGCAGAAATTGTCCTTAAGTTGTGCAGTCTGTCGGCGAATTTTATTGCGAAACCACAAGGATTTTCTTTGCCAAGAGATATGAGTTTTTTGAAGGTTTGTTCTTCTGCTGAAGATTTCACGAATTTTTCGTCTTCGTAAATGTTTTCTTTGTCCAAAATATACTTCGTTTTGTCTATCGCGCTGACGCAGTCTACCAGTTTGAAAACATTTTCGCCAAAATCTATTTTCATTTCCTTTTCGGTGTATTCGCAGTCTTCTATCGTGTCGTGAAGCAGAGCCCCGGCTATCACGCT
Source organism: uncultured Christensenella sp. (assembly GCA_964369125.1). Lineage (GTDB taxonomy): Bacteria > Bacillota > Clostridia > Christensenellales > UBA1242 > UBA7862. The sequence goes on along the minus strand of CAYJEF010000061.1, from coordinate 1,473 downwards.
CTCGTCAAAACTTAACTCTGCAAGAATAAGTGCTACTTCAACTGGGTGCCCAAGATATGGCGTGCCGTCTTTGCGTTTTTGGTTTTTGTGCAACGCCTTTGCTTTTTCGTAGGCTTTTTTGATTGTATCTTGGGGTAGGTCATTTGATTTCGCAATTTCAAGTAAGTCGGCGAATCTCCTGTCAATTTCGTCAAACATCTATACCCTCCTTTATGAGTTTATAGATTTCGTCATCTTCCTTGTTTGATATTTTTGCAAACCGAAAAACATTTGCTTCAAGAATTTCGTTGAAGTGGTATTCCAGTTTGTTCCTAACAATTGCCTGCTTTTGGTTGTCTGTAAGTCCAATTGATATTTCATTCTTCTCAGCATATATACGTTTGAATAACTCTATTATGTCTTTTATCATAAAGTCCATATTCACAGAATAGTCGTCAAATTTTAGTATATTGTAGAGTTCGCCGTCGGTGACATCGATGAGTTTTTTCGACAAAATTATGTATTGAACGCACGGATTGTGTTCGCGTCCACGGGCGATTGAATTTACTGTCCCTATTCCGCCTATGTAATTTTGCTTGGTGGGCGGATTGTTTAAAATTATAAAACTCTCGTCGCCTTTGTTTTTGTTTGAAATATCTATGAAAATACTTTGAGTGTTTTGGGAAAAAGTCCCGACATAGACGTTATCAATTTCTTGATAAATTTTTGCAACTTCACTAGAACTATTCAATTTCTTTAATAATTTTATTGCATCTGTTCTCTCTTTTGTGAATACGGCATTCACTTGAATGGATTTCTCAAATTCTTTGCTTTCATAGATGCTTAGCACGCCATAGTTTAGAGTGTTTTTTAAATTTATGTGGACTTCGCCCTTGTATGAATCGTTGTTGTAGTAGTAGATTAAATAATTTCCAACAAACCTTTCGCAGGAAATCTGCTCTTCTACTTTGAAATCCGAAAACAAAAAGTCGTCCACACTTATCCCAAATGCGTCTTTTAGAGCAACGAGAAATTGTATGGACGGCTCGCTGAATTTTGTTAAATAGTTGTTGATACTCGATTGAGAAAACCCCGTTTTTTCGGCAATATATTTTTGCGTGTATTGCTTGGTTAGTTTATTCAAATTTATTTGAAACATTGAATTCACTTTTCACCTCATTCGCGTATTTTTATCAAATAATACTTCTTTTTATATATAAAGTCAATTAAAATATTTAATATAATAATAGATTGTATTATGAAAGTGATTATTGCGCTATTATAATTATAATTTTAATTTATTATAGTAATAAAAAACCCGAGGATTGCCCCCCGAGTTTAGTTTTTATGGTGTCGATTGATCTTCGGTACACAAACTTTGAGAATTAGAAAGAGCAGAATTAATCTGCTCTTCTGTTTTAATATTTTCTTCTACTGTTAATCTTGGTCTGTCTATAGGCGCTACAAAGTAAAGTAATATAATAACTTTATCTG
>CAYJEF010000060.1:0-4099 GCA_964369125.1 uncultured Christensenella sp. | reverse complement strand
GAGATTTTTTGTGTGAAATTATCGTGAAAAATAGTAGCGCTAAAAATGAAAGAACTATCATCATTCGGCAATATGTTATAAAAATCATAATACAAAAAAACACGGAGAGTATAAAGTAAAGATAGTCATTTTTGTTTTTGTATCCAAGGGAAAATGAGGCAATCATTCCAATGCTAATAAATAGCGCCGCGACATTGATGTTTTGCGAACCGATATAATATTGTCGATTGATAATAGATTGTATTAAGTCACCACTGGTGAAGTGAATGAAAAGTATTTGAATAGAGATGAAAATGGCGCCACATAAAAACAAATATATGAAATATTCTTTTAGATTTTTGCAAAAGTTTATTGAAATCCAATAGAGAAGATAGACGACGACGCAAAATCCAAAGGTGACTACAAGCGAGATAAAATTAAAATTGCCAATAATTCCACCAAGAAGAAAGCCGACGTCTGCGCAAATTAGGGGCCAAAATAGTTTGCCCTTTTTAAGCGGTTTATTTAATTTTTTGCTCTCTATAATCTTTCTTATGACATAGTAAATTATTGCAATGACGGCTAGACCTATGCACACGCCATATACTAACCAATTTGCTATGGATAAGAAAATGTATTCCACAAAGAAGTGAATGTATAACATGGGCGCAAACGCGGACTTTATGTCTTCGCAAAAGAAAAACACCAAACAAACATAGAGCGCAAAGACACAAACTGTGATATCTACAAAATCAATCGCCCAAAAGAATACTGCGAAAGTAAAAAGTGCAGGCATTGACCATTTTGATTGCAATATTGAGACTAATTTATTTCTTACCATTTGAATCCTTTAAGTATTTTTCTCGTAAATTTGTTTAATTTTAAGGTATTCGTCTAAAATGTCGTCGTAAGCGTGCATTTTTTGTTTCACAAGGTCGACTTGCCACGGTTTAATCCTGTTCCACCACTTGCCAAAGAATTTAACTTTGCCTTCTCGAACATTACAAAAGTGATGGACAACAATCTCTTTGTAGTATTTGTCTTTTGCATTAAAAATAGTAGGCAGGCGTTTTACTAATTTGCTTGCCTTGTTGAGTGCGTCCTGGTCAGCATAGAGCATTCTACGCTTTACACATATGTGGCGGGCTTTACTAAACATTTTTGTCTCACGAATTTTGTTCATATTAAGTAGCAAAACGCCAGAGTTGAAATAGTATTTCCTAAACCATCTAAAGGGGCTTGTCCAATTGTAAATATCGGGGGCGGCAGCAAGTTCATAGTTTGAAATGTCAATGTCATAAAGCGCTGTTAAGTCATTATTTATGACGGTGTCGGTATCTAAATATATTATTTTGTCCGGTATCATTTCCAGTTTGTCGGCAAATAGACGGAGCATACAGTAGGGCGTGAAACTGGACTTAAGATTGACAGACATATCCATTTCACTTCTAAAAATATCGGTGAGGTCGAGAAGATATAGGTTGCTCTTTGGGTTTTTCTTTTTGAGAATGTTTCTAAGTATTGTTGCTTGCTGTTCGTTTATTGGTATGTATTTGTCGTCGATGTCTTGTAGGTCCATTGTTAAGCAATATACGTTTACTCCTGAACTGGTGTGCTTTATAAGAGACAATAGAGTAATTATCATTCCATCAAAAACTTTTTGGTTGCCAGCAAACATTAGGTTTATCATAAAAATATCTCCACAATGAACGTTTTTGTTAGTGTGAGTATAGCATATGTGATAGCGTTTGTAAAAACTTATTTATATAAAATATAGGGTGGAGGGTTAGTTTGTTTGTCAATAATTATTTTATATGATAGTCTAATATTACCCTATTATAGGGCTAATAACAAATTTTTGAGGTGCATAAATGGAAAATAATAGAAAATTGAAGATTGGACTTTTTCTTGATACGTTCTATCCTATGGTGGACGGAGTTATTGTTGTGGTGGACAACTATGCAAGACGCTTGGCTAAAATTGCTGACGTTACCGTGTTTGTGCCAAGCGGAAGAAAAAAATATGACGACAGCAAATTGCCATATAAAGTGGTGCGTTGCAGGTCTCGCTTGCCACTTTTATTCATAGATTATGACTTGCCTTTGCCCGGATTTGACGGGGAATTTAAAAAGAAACTAAGAGAAAGCAACCTTGACATTGTGCATATTCATTCGCCATTTAGCATTGGAAAAGTTGGGCTAAAATATGCCAGAAAGCACAATATCCCAGCGGTTGCGACAATGCATAGTCAATTTAAACAGGATTTTTACAGAGGCACGCGCTCTAAACTTTTAACAAAAATTATGCTCAAAAAAATTATGAAGGTGTTTAACTCTTGCGACGAGTGTTGGGCGGTGAACGACAATATTGGCAAGGTATTTGTGGAATATGGAGCAGACAGGACTCCTGTTACGCAAAATAACGGCACGGATTTAAAGCTAATTGAGGACAAGGCGCGGATTGACAGCCTTCGCACGAAATACGGTGTGAGGGACGACGAGAGAGTGTTTTTATTCGTGGGCAGGATTGATAAACTGAAGAACATATTCTTTACTGTGGAAGCACTGAAAATCCTTAAGGATAGCGGATTTAAGTTTAAGATGATTTTTGTGGGCGCGGGGATTGACGAGAAGGAACTGCAGGCAAAAGTGTCGGCATTGGGACTTCAAGACAACGTTGTTTTTGCCGGCAAAATTTATGATAGAGAGGAAATTTCTTGCCACTATGCTCTCGCCGATTTGTTTTTATTCCCTTCCCTTTATGACGCAAGTTCTTTGGTGCAAATTGAGGCGGCGAGCCAAAAAACGCCAACGCTATTTTTGCGGGGTGCCGTGACGGCGGGAACGGTTACTGAGGACATAAACGGGTTTTTGAGCGAAAATAGTCCAGATGCTTACGCTATTAAAATCATTGAGATTTTTAAAGACGAAGAATTTTATAACATTGTGTGTGAGAACGCACACAGGGATTTATATGTCTTGTGGGACGACGCGGTGAAGAAAGCGTATGAAGATTATTTGCATTTGACTGAAAAAAAATTAAGCGATATAAAATAGGGTGGGCAAAAATTCCCCCGACGGGAGTCGGGGGTGACCCCAGAACTTGAGAGTTTTGGGGTCTGTCAAAAAAAGGAGCGAAAAGCCCCTTTTTTGACCATTTTTGCCCCGTTTTTGAGATGATTTGAGTAGGTTTTTATTCCACAATTTCCACTTTGAAATGCTTGAACCACTCGTCGATTTGAATGAGGTGGGCGATAAGTTGAGGTCGACTCATTAGTTGACCCATAAAAGGTTTTGAAATATCTAGCGGAGAATTTATTAGTTTTTCAAGCTTATTTATATCTATAAATTCTTGAAGTTTACAATTTTTTCTTTTTAGGCGTTTGTGCAATTCTTCGACGACTGTATCGTAATATTGAGGGTCTTGCGTTTTTGGATAGGGACTCTTTTTGCGGTTTACAATTTCCTTTGGCAAAAGACCTTTCACCGCTTCACGAAGAAGCCCCTTTTCGCGACCGTTTAAAAGTTTTAGGTCAAACGGTATATTGTAGACATAGTCCACAAGTCGCTTGTCGCAAAAAGGCACGCGAACCTCAAGACCTGCTCGCATACTCATTCTGTCCTTGCGCTCGAGGAGGTTTTGCATAAAAGTTTTTATATTAAGATATTGAATTTGTTTGAGTTTTCTCTCGCGCACGCTCTCGTTAGAAAGCAGTGGGGTTTCGTTTAGAAGTTGTATATAGCGCTCTTTTGCGTATTGGGCGGGTTTAATTTTGTTTATAAAGTCGTCGCGGAGAATTTCAAGTCTTTCGCTGTGTTCTTCTACAAAAGGGAAAAAGTCGCGGTTTATGAGGTCCTCTTTCCAAAACCACGGATAACCGCAAAAAATTTCGTCGGCACACTCGCCGGACAGAGCGACGGCGTGGCGTTTTCGAAGTTCTTTACAAAATAGATATAGTGATGAATCAATGTCCGCCATACCTGGTGCGTCGCGGGCAATGGTGGCTTCGGGGAGTGCGTCGCAAAGAGGTTTCTTGCTGCCGAGAACAAAGTTTGTGTGGTTGGTTTTAAATTTTTTCGTCATTATTTTGACATATTCGCCGTCGGCATTGGGTTGGAAC
>CAYJEF010000059.1:0-4104 GCA_964369125.1 uncultured Christensenella sp. | reverse complement strand
TATTATATTTTATCAAAATATTTTAGCCACTTGTTTTATGGCTAAAATTTTTTACATTCATTTTGTGTGAAATTTTGTATTGCAAGTTAAATTATTTGTCTGTTTGGTTGTCGACTTTAAAGACAAGCCCCGCATCAGATGTCCCAACAATGAGATTTTTCTCGTTTATTTCGCCAGAAAGTAGCGCGTCGGTCATTTTATCCTCAATTTCGTTTTGGATAAGTCGACGAAGTGGTCTCGCGCCATACTCCGCGGAAGTGCCTTTATCCACGAGATATTTAAGCGCGCCCTCTGTAAAGCGCATATTGATGCCCCGTTCCTTCAATTTCTTGTTGAGGTTATTTAACATAATTTTCGCAATTTCGGTCAGGTTTTCCTCCGTCAAACTGTGGAACACGGTAATGACGTCAATTCTGTTTATAAATTCTGGCTTAAACTTACGTCTAACGCTTTGCATAATCACGTTTTTCATTTGCTCATAGTCGGGATTATCGGCGTTGAACGCAGACGAGTTGAAACCAAGTTGCGACGTGTGTGTCTGAAGGTCGCTGACTCCACAGTTGCTGGTCATAATTATAATCGTATTTTTAAAGTTCACCATACGACCCGTGCTGTCCGTCAATCGTCCGTCGTCAAGGACTTGAAGCAAAATATTTAGGACGTCTGGGTGTGCCTTCTCGATTTCGTCGAAAAGCACCACGGAATATGGCTTTCTTCTCACCTGCTCGGTCAGTTGCCCTCCATCGTCGTGCCCCACATATCCAGGGGGCGAACCGATGAGTTTAGAAACAGAATAACTTTCCATAAATTCGCTCATATCAATGCGAATGATATTGTTTTCGTTATCGAACATCGTCTCCGCAAGTGCCTTGCAAAGTTCAGTTTTCCCGACCCCCGTTTGACCTAAGAACAAGAACGAGCCTATTGGTCGCTTGCTGTCTTGAAGCCCCACACGACTGCGACGGATTGCCTTTGAAACAGCGACGATTGCTTCTTCTTGACCCACGACGCGTTTGTGTAAATATTCCTCGAGTTTCAAAAGTTTTTCCTTCTCGCTCTCGGTGATTTTAAAGACAGGTATGCCCGTCCAACGCGCTACCACTTCCGCCACCTCTTTCTCGGTTATGCGCGGTTCGACCTTGGGTTTTTGGAGGTTATGCTTGTCCTGTTCCGTTTTGAGTTCCTTGTAAATTCCCTCCAGTTCGTTTGCAAGGCGCGAAGATTTTTCATAGTTATGTTGCACCAGCGCCTCTTGATAATTACGGTGAACTTCTTTAAATTTATCCTCCAAATCCTTCAGTTGCTGAGGCATAATCGTCCCGCTAACTCGCGCACGGCTGGCGGCTTCGTCAATAAGGTCAATAGCCTTGTCGGGCAAACTTCGGTCCATAATATAGCGGTCGGAAAGTTTTGCGGCTGCAACAATCGCCTCGTCCGTTATTTGGATTTTGTGAAACGCCTCATAACTATCCTTTAGCCCGCGCAAAATGAGAATAGTCTCGTCCACGCTTGGTGGATTGACCATAATTGGCTGAAATCTGCGTTCAAGCGCCTTGTCCTTTTCCACAAATTTTCGGTATTCGTCCGTGGTCGTCGCGCCTATGGTTTGCAGTTCCCCCCGCGCAAGATATGGTTTTAGCATATCCGCTGGGTTCACGTCGCCTTTCTCCCCGCCAGCCTTTGCAAGCGTGTGGATTTCGTCTATAAAAACGATGATATTTTTGTCTTTTATAATGGTCTCAATGGCGTCTTTCAGGCGCTGTTCCAGTTCCCCCCGAAATTTTGTTCCCGCCATAAGTGACCCCATATCGAGCGAAAAAATCGTCTTGTTTTGAAGCAAACTTGGCACGTTGTTTTTAATAATCGCCTGCGCCAAACCCTCCACCACAGCAGTTTTTCCAACGCCCGCCTCGCCGATTAAGATAGGGTTATTCTTGGTCTTTCGACACAAAATTTCGATTAGTCGCTCAATTTCGCCGTCCCTGCCAATAATGGGGTCCATCTTTCCTTGGCGCGCTTTTAATGTTATGTCATAGCCGAAATCAAGGAGGTTTTCGGGCAGAGTGCTTTTGTCTTTGCCTTGTTGCTCGTCCATTTTACTGTAAGTTGGATTATCGTTAGTAATGTTGACGTTCTTCAGTTCGTCATAAATTTTTTCGCGAAGATTAAGCGTGTCAACGTTGAAAAAACTTCCAAGAAGTCTAAACGCAAAACAGTCCTCATTGTATAAAATTCCAACGAGAAAATGCTCGGCGCTAAGGAAATTATGCCCAAGTTTAAACGCAACGTTAGAAGCCGTCACGAGAATGTTTTTGCTCCGTGGCGTGAGTTCAAGTTTGTCGGAACTTAGGTTTGGATTATATCCCGCCTGCCCCATTTTCTCAAGGAGTCTCTCTTTGGAAACGTTCAAATCTTTAAGCATTTTGCACGCAAGAGAACTCGGCACCGACAAAATGCCAAACAGCAAATGTTCCGAGTCAATTTGATTGCCCTTCATCTTCTTCGTCACTTCTCCGGCAAAGTTCAAAACCCGCTGAGCACTGTCCGAAAATTTGATAAAATTGTTCATTTTTGTTTCTCCTTTAATATGTTTACTAAAACGCTTTTTAATATGTTTGCTCGCAAAATTCCGTCCATTTTTATAGGTGTCGCCAGCGCTCGGTCCGTCGTCGCATACGAGATTATTTTGGCTTGATCTGGTTGCAAAAATTGTCTGTTCACGAGTTCCTCCAACAAATATAGCGCGTCTTTATAGGAAATTTCACTGGATAAATTCTCGTCAATAAGCGTATAAATATAGTTTTTGCCATAATTTTTGATTTTTTCAAGGCGAATAAAACCGCCACCGCCCCGCCTACTTTCGATAATATAACCCCTGTTTATGTTAAATCGTGTGGTCAAAACGTAGTTTATTTGGCTGGGAGCACAATTAAAAAAATCCGCTAGTTCGTTTCTAGAAATGTGAATGCAGTTCTCTTTGCCTATATTTGAAAGAATAAATTTTTCGATGCCGTCGCTGAGATTTGACATACTCTCCGTCCCTTTAAAAGCAGTTTGACTATCTTTGACCTTTATGGTTATAGAATATCACTTTTGAAAAATCTCTGTCAATAATTTTTTACAAATATTTATTAAAATTTACAAAAAAAACAGCCCCGACAAACTGGGACTGTTTCCTAAAAAATATTATGCTGCTACTTTTAATTCCTTCTTTGCTTGCCTTGACTTTATGTATTTTGTCCATTTTATATAGCCATATGTCGTGTTTGTGAAATAACCCGCTTTTAACACAAGCAAAATCCATTGCCCCATCATTATATTCATTGCAGTTTCGAGCCCCGCCACGATATACCACGAAATCCATTGCTCCCTATATCTAAACAAAATGAACAACCCGTTTGTTATTGCAACCGCACTGCACATCGCGTCGAGATAGCAGACGATTGTGTCGATAACGCTTTCAGAATCCAGCAATCCATCAGGCGAAATTACTGTCAAAAGATATCCAACCCCAACAGTCCACACGATAATTCCAGCAATCACCAAAACTTCTTGCCAGCCGGAAAGTTTGCGAACAACTGTCAGTTCGCTCTGCTCTTTGTCCTTGTGCGCGTTCCAATTTATAAAGCTAATTATGTCTATTGGAATCCAAAAGAATATGGTGACCGCCATCGTCGCAAAGCGTTCGGCAATGAGAACCAGCGTGACAATTTCAGTAATTTCCACGAGGAGCGACACGACAAAATTCCACCTGCTCTGCTTGGCAATAAGCAGTTCGCACGTAACATTGAAAAGGACGTCCAGCAAATATAGCCACATAAGTAGCACGGGGCTAAGTGGCAAGTCTCCCACTTCAGACGGGAACAAAATTGCAACCAGCACGGACAATGCTAAAATGGTGAAATACCAAATCTTTTCATACACTGTAAAATAATTCCACAGTCGCACAAAGAAATTTTTGCTACTTGTTTGCTTTCCCCTCCCATTTGAAATCGTTGCAGGTTTTACTTTTGTTTTATCAGTCATAATTTCTTCCTTTTTCCCTTAAATTGCATTTATTAAGGTTATACATAATATAAAAACTTTATCTATTATATATAATGG
>CAYJEF010000058.1:0-4145 GCA_964369125.1 uncultured Christensenella sp. | reverse complement strand
TATCACTTCTTCTGTCGGCTCACTTAACTCAAAGATTAGGGTGGGGGATATTGTTACCGCCGTTGACCACATTAATTTTACCGGCAGAAATCCGCTGTATAATTGCAAATACACTAAATATGGCAACCTTTTCGTCGATATGCTTTCACCTTACGACGAACAATTGATTGACACGCTAACCAGAACTTCAAAGTGTGAGATGGGCATCAAAGTCAAAAAAGGAACACTTGTGGAATTTGATGGACCCAGCGTGGAGACCTATAGCGAAAGTAAATTTTCACGCTTAATTGGCGCGGATTTTTCTGGATTTTATATGTGTAACGAAGTCATCTCCGCCAAATATTGCAAACTTCCTGTTGTTTTGCTTGCGCTTGTCACGAATTATGGCGCCTCGTTCACACAAGCATCAATTCGTCACGAGGACATCGCCTACAATAGGTCTTGCGGATTAAAATATTATATTGAACTCTTAAAACGCCTCATTATGAAATTATAAACCTAAATATTTTTCAAAAAGTTGCTCAAACTAATAGCATAAAGGAAAATTTTGTATGAAAAAAATTGTTTCTCTTATGCTATTTTTTGTTTTTTCAATTTCGCTTTTTGCTCTAAACTTTTTCGCCCCAACTTGCGTATATGCAAAATTAAACGAGATTGCTGATTTCACGGCAAAATCATATATTTTGATGGACTATAATTCGGGCGAAATTTTACTTAGAAAGGACGATCAAATAAAACTTCCAGTCGCAAGTATTGTCAAACTTATGACCATTGAACTCGTTTTAGAAGAGGTCGAAAGTGGCGTGCTTGACTTAAGTGACGTTCTGATATGTTCCGAAACTGCCGCCGGTATGGGGGGTTCGCAGGTGTTCCTTGAGTCGGGCGGGGAATATTCGATATCTGACCTTCTAAAATCCGTTATCGTCAGTTCTGCCAACGACGCCAGCGTTGCCCTTGCTGAGAAAATCGCAGGTAGCGAGAAAAATTTTGCCACTATGATGAACAAAAAAGCCAAAGAACTTGGAATGAAAAACACAAACTATTGCAACGCCACGGGACTCCCTGAAAGCGGGCAGTTTTCCACTGCGGAGGACACTGCAAAAATTTTTAAGCAAGTAATTTCGCATGAAATTTACCATAAATATAGCACAATTTGGATGGACACCCTCTCTCACCCAAAAGGTCGCGAAAGTGAACTCGTGAATACAAACAAACTAATTCGATATTACGAGGGTTGCGACGGAGGGAAGACCGGCTCCACCAGCGAAGCGGGCTACTGTCTGTCTGCAACGGCAAAGCGTGGAAATATGCGTCTAATTGCGGTGCTCCTTGGTGCGTCATCTGGCAAAGATCGTTTCGACGAAACAGCGCAACTTTTAAACTTTGGTTTTGGAAATTTCGAGAACAAAAAAATCGTCAGTGCAGGCACGAATTTCACCGAAAAAGCAACAGTAAAAGCCGGAAATATGGATAAAATTAATGTCTATGCGAAAAACGACCTTTATGTTCTCACCAAAAAACGCGACGGCGAAGCAGAGATTATTACCGAAATTCGCTTTAATAATCTTACGGCTCCAATCAAAAGTGGCGACAAAGTCGGCGAAATTTACGTTGTTAAAAACGGCATTGTCGTTGCGACCAGCGACCTATTAAGTGCCGACAATGTGGACACACAAACCTACTTCAACTTGTTTGAAAAAATCGTGGAAAATTGGAAAATTATAAAATAACACGCGCAAACTAAATCAAATATTTAATTGTATAAACGAGATAAATAATGTATAATATGGTGATTAAATATAGATCACCATATTTTACAACACATAAAAAAAGGAACAAAATGTTATTTTATTTGATCTTCCAAGGTTCCGCACTTGCGTTTGAAACGAAACTCATAATGTTTTTCACATTTACCATTGCGGTCATAATTGCACTCTCGGCGCACGAATTTGCCCACAGTTTTGTGGCAGTAAAACTTGGCGATAACACGCCAAAAAAATTCGGGAGATTGACGCTTAATCCTCTTGCACACTTTGACTATCTTGGATTAATTTGCTTTGTAACTTTTGGCTTTGGTTGGGCAAAACCTGTGCCAGTTAATACTTTTAATTTTAAAAAAATTAAACGCGACACATTTTTTGTCAGTATTTCGGGAATTACAACTAACCTAATTTTGGCGTTTTTCTCATATCCAATCTTCTTGCTGTTTCTTTCAATCTCGTCGCTTAGCATTTTTTGGCTGATTTTCACTTATTTGTTCTCATTTATTTTTGAGGCAAACCTCGTGTTGGCGGTGTTCAATCTCCTGCCAATCTATCCCTTAGACGGCTTTAATGCCCTTAGCACACAACTAAAATATAACAACCCATTCGTCGAATTTATGCGCCGATACGGTGGCATAATTTTAATCCTCGTCATAGTTATATTTTCGCGAACAAATTTTCTTGGCACGCTTGTCGACTATGTTGGCTATCCAATCACGTGGTTTTGGGGACTGATTTTTTAAAAGGATAAAAATGAAAGCAGTAAAAAACAAAGAACTGACCGAACAACTTGAATATATAAACACCGGCGTCGACCTCAAACTCGACAATTTTGAAGGTCCTATCGAACTTCTTTGGCGAATGATAAAAGACGCTAAAATGGAAATTTTCGAAATAAATCTTGCTGATATGACGGAACAATACCTTGAATATATGAGTGGACTCGACGAACTCGACCTTGAAAAGGCAAGCGATTTTATCGACATCGCTGCCACGCTAATTGAAATAAAATCAAAATCACTTTTGCCTAATATAGAAGAGGAAGGTGAAGAAGAAAACGACTCAGAAGCGTTGCTCCTACTTAGAATAAAGGAATATGACCTTATTCAGGGCGCCAGCGAAAACCTAAAAAGACTCGAAAACGTGGACAGATTTTATCGCGAACCAGACGACAAAGTGAATGATTACCGTTATGTTTTGGGCGAAATGAATCTTCAAGGACTGCTAGACGCTTTCGCAAAACTTCTTACAAAAATAAAGAAAGAAGAACAGCAAATTATTCCAAAACGCATTGAAAAGGATAGATTCACAGTCGCCGAAAAAATTATTTCTATAAGGCAAAATCTTCGAGACAAAAAGCGTATGCAATTCTCACAACTATTTAGCGAAGACTACACAAAAAGCGAAATGATCAACCTATTTTTAGCGGTTTTGGAACTGCTTAAGATGCAAGAAATTAGAGTATTGCAACAAAAACTATTCGACGAAATTGACATTGAACTCAAAGAAAATATCGAGGAGAAAATAGATGCTTAGTGATAAAACTGAACTCACAAACGTACTTCAATCATTGCTTTTTGTGTCGGGACAAGGCGTTGAAATCAAAGACATTGCCGAGAAACTCGAAATAGACGAGCAAGAAGTTATTAAAGCCATAGGCACATTAAAAGAACAAATGTCGGGCACAGGTATAAATTTAATAACATACAAACAAAGCGTGCAACTTTGCTCTAACCCAAGATACGCCGAAGACATCGCGACGGTGCTTAACCCAATTCGCGAAAAACAACTAACAAAAGCCGCGATGGAAACAGTCGCAATCGTTGCCTACAAACAACCCGTCACAAGGCTCGACATCGAGCAAATTCGTGGCGTGAGCAGTGACTATGCTTTGCAAGTTTTAATGAATTTTAATCTCGTCGAAGTGGTGGGCAGGAAAGACGCAATAGGCAAACCGCTTCTTTTTGGCACTACAAATGAATTTTTAAAACGCTTTGAATTAGAGAGTATCAGCGACCTTCCGGACTATGACGAACTGCTTCAGCGCATTGCAGTATTGCACCAAGAACTTAATAGCGAACTGTATGGAAGCACAGAAATAATCGCCGAAGGTGACAAAATAGACACCGAAAAAACCGAAAATATGGAAGAAAATGGCGAAGTTTTAGGCACTAATTTTGACAAAAATGATAGTGAACCCACCAAAATTGACATAGAATTTAATGAAAGCGAAACAAAAAATATCATTCAAGATTACACCAATTCTAACAATAATGACGATGATATTTTGGAGTGTAAAGAAAAAGATACGCTCTAAAAATTACCAGCACTATGCAACTTTTATTTAGGTACTATGCAAACTTTATGTAATCAATTAAGCCC
>CAYJEF010000057.1:0-4167 GCA_964369125.1 uncultured Christensenella sp. | reverse complement strand
AAAAAACTATTGGCTAGACGCACTCTACCCCCAAGAAGTCCGCGAAGCACACGAGAGCGGGGCACTTCACCTGCATGATCTCGGATTTTTCTGCGCTTATTGCGTCGGTTGGGACTTAAGACAGATTTTAACCGAAGGATTTACGGGAGTTGCAAAAAAAATGTCCAGCAGACCCCCAAAGCATCTGCGTGCGTTTTTGGGTCAAGTGGTCAACGCTACTTTCACCACCCAAGGCGAAACCGCCGGAGCGCAAGCGTGGAGCAGTTTTGACACCTATTGCGCGCCATTTGTCAGATACGACAATTTGTCATATAAGGACGTGAAGCAAGCCCTCCAGGAATTTATATTCAATATGAACGTGCCAACGCGCGTCGGGTTCCAATGCCCATTCTCAAATATTACGCTCGACATTAAATGCCCAAAAACTCTCAAAGACCAACCTGTCATCATCGGTGGAGTTATGAAAACTGAAACCTACGGCGACTTTGGGAAGGAAATGGAAATGGTGGACAAAGCGTTCTGCGAAATTATGCTCGAAGGTGACGCGAAAGGCAGAGTTTTCACCTTTCCAATCCCAACAATAAATATCACCAAGGATTTTGAATGGAACAGCGACGTCGCAAACTCCATTATGGAAATCACATGCAAATATGGCATACCATACTTCGCAAACTATGTGAATTCAGACCTCTCGCCCGAAGACGCCGTCTCTATGTGTTGTCGCTTGCGCCTTGACGTCTCAGAACTTAGGAAGCGTGGTGGCGGACTGTTTGGTTCAAACCCACTCACTGGGTCTATTGGCGTCGTTACTGTCAATCTTCCTCGCATAGGATTTCTTGCCAGCGACGAAAAGGATTATTTTGAAATGCTTAGTAAATATGCCGACATCGCCAAAAATTCCCTCGAAATCAAACGCAAAGTTGTGGAAGAACAAACCGAAAGGGGACTCTATCCATATTGCAAATTCTACCTTCGTGATGTAAAAAAACGCACTGGAGGCTATTGGTCAAACCACTTTAACACCATAGGCATAGTCGGTATGAATGAGAGCCTAAAAAATTTTATGAAAACGGATATCACCACAAAAGAGGGTCAAAAATTCGCCGTAAAAGTCCTAAAATTTCTAAGGGAAAAAATGGTGGAATACCAAGCCGAAACGGGTCACCAATACAACCTCGAAGCCACCCCCGCGGAGGGAGTGAGCGCGCGTCTGGCGATAATAGACAAAAAGCGTTATCCAGACATTATTACTGCCGGCAAAAAATCGCCAAGTTATACTAATTCCACTCAAATTCCTGTGGAATTTTCCGACGATATTTTTGAGGTCGTTAACCTCCAAGACGAACTGCAATCGCTCTACACGGGTGGCACCGTCCTGCACCTCTACCTCGGAGAAAAAATCGAGGACAAAGAGGTCTGCAAAAAACTCATCAAAAAAATATTTACAAATTCCAAAATGCCATATGTTTCAATAACTCCCACATTCAGCGTGTGCGAGAAACACGGCTACATTACTGGCGAACATTTCACCTGCCCAACTTGTGGTGAAAAAACCGAAGTATGGTCGCGCGTCGTGGGCTATCTGCGTCCTGTCCAAGACTTCAACGACAGCAAATTCGACGAGTATATGAACAGAAAAAAATTCGTCATAAACGCCGAAGATATCGCCGAAGTAGAGCGAAATTCAATGAGTGACTTCAAAAGTTAAGACGCAATAAAAAAGGAAAATTTAATATGAACATAGGCGGAGTGGACAAAACTTCATTTGTGGATTACCCGGGCACGCTCTCTTGCGTGCTATTCACCACGGGCTGCAATTTTCGTTGCACATATTGCCACAATTCGCACTTGTTTTCCGCCCGAAATACTTTCACCGAACAGCAAGCGCTAGACTTTTTAAACGCCCGAAAAAACTTCCTCGAAGGCGTTGTTATCTCGGGTGGCGAACCCACACTTCAAAGTGACTTAAAAAGTTTTATTGCCAAAATAAAAGCGCTCGGCTACCTCGTGAAACTCGACACCAACGGCACAAACTTCGCAGTTTTAAAGGATTTAGTGGAAAATAAACTCGTCGACTATGTCGCAATGGATATAAAAGCGCCCATGGCAAAATATGAAAATATTGTCGGCGAAACGGATAAATTAAGCGATGTAATAAAATCTCGCGACTACCTAAAATCTTGCCAAATAAAAACCGAATTTCGCACCACTTTTACTCGCGAACTCACTTTAACTGACATGGGAGAAATCTGCAAAGAACTTCAAGGCGCAAACAATTTCACAATCCAAAAATGCAATAATGTTAAAAACTCGGGGACTAATTTTGAACGCGACAAAGACGACTATTTTAGAGCCTTAGAAATAGCAAAAAAACACTTCAAAAATGTTGTCTTAAAAGGTGTCGATTAAACACATTTACATAAAAAACGACCCAACTTATGAAAAAATTGGGTCTTTATTTTTATATTCCACTATGCTATAATGTGCCTATAAAGAGGTCGCGCCAATGATTGCAAATTACCTTTGGCTCATAATATCAGGAGCAGTTTTAATAATTTTAATCGTGTTGTTTTTTGTGCTTTTGCCAGTAAAAGTGCTCACAAAAGCGACGTTTTCGGGTGTTCGTATTCCGCTTCGCGCGCTGTCGAGTATGAAAATTCGCAAAATAAACGCCAGTTTTGTCGTGGACGAATACATATACGCAAAGAAGGCGGGCATCGACGTGGCGCTTGAAGAACTCGAAACCCACTTTCTCAGTGGAGGGAACATCAGGAACGTCGTCGACGCTATGATTGCTACAAAAAATGTCTCTGTCGACCTGTCCGTAGACACCGCAAAAGCGCTCGACCTAAGTGGCGTGAATGTCAGCCAAATTGTTAACGAGAGCATCACCCCGCGCGAAATCATAACGCCCGTCATCTCTAGTTTTTGTATGGACGGCAAGGAACTTCAAATCACACTTTCAATAACCCTTAAAACCAACCTCGCAAAATTCCTTGGTGGCGCAAAAGAAAGCACAATAATCGCCCGAGCCACCGAGTCCGCCATTTGCATTATTTCTAGCACGAAAAAAAGCGCAGATATAACAAGTGACCCCGAGATTGTCTCCCAGTTTGTTATGTCTCGACACATTGGCGAAAAAACCGCCTATGACGTCCTTGGTGTCCACGTCACAAAGGTTGAAATCGGCAGAGATTTAATAAAAGAGCAAGCCGAATACGAGCGCGAACAACGAAAACTCGAAAAAATTCGCACACTTGAAGAAGAAAAAGCAATGACCGTTCTTGAGCAAGAAAACACTCGCCTAAGGACAGAACAAGAAAACTTAAAAAAAGCGCAAATGGAAGCCGAAATTCCAAAAAACATACTAAAATCATTTGAAGACGGCAAGATTGACCTATTGGAATACTACAAAATGCAAAATATAATCGCCGACACCAATATGCGAAAGGCGCTTGCAATAGAGCCTAAAAAAGAAGAAAAGAAAAAAATAAGGTTTGATTTCGACGACCTTGACCCCGACATAAAATAAAAGGAAAAAATATGTTTGTTGCGCTTGCAATCCTATGTTTTGTTTGCTTTATATTTTCGTTTTCCCTGCTGTTTAAAAAACAGTTAGGCAAATTCTTTGGCGCAATAAAAAAGTTTTTTAGCAAAATTTTTAAAATAAAACCCAGAAAAGAAAAATCAAAAAACAAACGCCTAAATCCCATCAAAACCCAACCAAAACTCTTGCCTAACAATTCTCAAAATACAAATAAAACCAATACCGAAATTCCAATAGAAACGCCCGAAAAATCGTTGACCTCAAAGTTTAATTCAAAGGAAATGAAAGACAAAAAAGATAAAATGGACAATGTCCGTTCTCAAATTGACGAAGAACTAAAAAACATTTCAAAAACGCTTGAAAAACCAAACCCACAAAGCGAAAGTATTTCACGCAAAGACAACTTGCCACTCTTTGTGTCATCTAGAGTAAAAAGCGACGAAAACGCAATTTTGACTCGCATAAAGCGCGAAGAGCAGGCTAACTTTTCCTCCCACTCCACCGCGAGTGAAATAGAAATAGACGGCGATAAAATTGACCTAAGTAAACTTCCCACCCACATAAAAAAACTATTAATTTCTGGCATTTTAGATAGAAAAGATTTTTAAACATAAAAAAAC
>CAYJEF010000056.1:0-4307 GCA_964369125.1 uncultured Christensenella sp. | reverse complement strand
TTGCAGGAGCAACTGACCGAAGTTAAGATAGAAAAAACCACTCTCGAAGGCGAGATTGCTAATTTGGATAGCGAGTTTAAACGCCTTGACGAGAGCATAAAAACCCTCAACTTCTCCATTTTGGAAATCAAGCAAAACGTGGAGAGAGTGGAGGAGAATTTGACTGCCGCAAAGGAAATTGTCAGCGCAAAACTCGACGAAGTGGACGACGGTGGCATTAGAGAAAAGATAGCACAGGCAAAGACGAAACTGTCGACATTAGACGAGACCAAGCAAGCAGTCCAAGGCGAAATCAAGAGTTTAGACGACGAAAAATCGCGACTTATGGCGGATATAAACGTCGTTTCAGAGAAGAAATATCAGCAAACTTCGGCGCTTTCAAAAGTAGATACAGACATTGAGACGATGCAAGAAAAAATCTATGAGGATTACGAACTCGTCTACTCCTCTTGCTTGCCACTAAGGGTCGAAAACTTTGACGTAAAGCAAGGTATGATTGAGGTGAACAGGCTCAAAAAAGAGATCGCCAAACTTGGATACATCAATGTGAACGCGATAGAGGATTGCAAGGAACTTATGGAGCGCTATGAGACACTTTCTGCCCAAGCCGAAGACCTCATTACGGCGAAAGAGGATTTGACGAAAATTATTAAAGATTTGTCTGCTGAAATGCTCACGCGTTTTAACACCGAATTTGCTAAAATTCAAGTCAATTTCTCAAAATCCTTCCGCGAACTGTTTGGTGGCGGGAACGCAAAACTACAACTTACTGAGAGCGAGGACCCACTTGAAGCCGGCGTGGAAATTATCGCCGAACCACCTGGGAAAAAACTGCAGAGCATAACTCTCCTCAGTGGTGGCGAAAAGGCACTTACTGCGATTGCGATTTTGTTTGCAATTTTGCGCCTAAGACCAATGCCATTTTGCCTCCTAGACGAGATAGAAGCGGCGCTTGACGACACAAACGTTACGCGTTTTGCGCAATACCTCAAGAATTTTAGCCGTGACACACAATTTATCGTCATCACGCACAGGAAACCAACAATGATGCTGGCGGACGCGCTCTATGGTGTTACAATGGAAGAGCCGGGCGTGTCGAAGATTGTCTCCGTGCATTTACAGGACGCTATAAAATCGTCCGAAGAAGAGCAAAAAAAGAAAAAAGAGAACATCGCATAGGAGGCAAAAATGGGACTGTTTGGCAAGATTAAAAGCGGGCTCAAAAGAACCAAAGACGCGTTTATCAGCAAATTAAACGCCGTTTTTAGGGGCTCAGATGTGAACGCGGAATTTTATGAAGAACTAGATTTTGCGCTCGTCAGCTCCGACATCGGCGTCAAAACTTCTGGGGAAATTATAAGAAGATTAAAGGCGAGACTTATTGAAAAACACATCGTCAAAAGTGAAGAAGCCCGCGCGGAACTTAAAACTATTCTAAAAGAAATATTGGACGAAGCAGACAAAAAGCCCTTCAATTTTCCGCTGGTTTTGACCATTGTTGGCGTAAACGGCGTCGGTAAAACCACGACGATTGGCAAACTCGCCAGACTGTTTTCATGCAAAAAGAAATCTGTTACACTTGTTGCGGGAGACACTTTTCGGGCGGGAGCAATTGAGCAACTTGGCGAATGGGCAAAGCGCGCTGATGTTCGAATTGTTAAGCACCAAGAGGGCGCCGAACCTTCTGCCGTGGTGTTTGACGGCATCGCGAGTGCAAAGGCGAAGAAGAGCGACGTTTTGATAATTGATACCGCGGGACGCCTCCACACCAAACTAAATCTTATGGAAGAACTCAAAAAAATCGACCGAATAGCGCGCCGTGAGTGGTCTGACGCAACATTTTTGAACCTAATTGTGTTAGATGCAACCATCGGGCAAAATTCTCTAGTGCAAATAAACGCCTTTAAAGACGCGGTCGGGATAGACGGCATAGTGCTAACAAAACTCGACGGGACAAGCAAGGGTGGCATAGTTTTCTCCATTGTAGAAGAATTAAAAGTGCCAATATATTATATTGGCGTCGGCGAAGGCGTAGACGACCTCGAAGAATTTGACAACACTGCGTTTGTTGACGGCATTTTATAGCAAAAGGACAAACAACAACTCTTGACGTATAAAATATTTTTGATATAATTGACGATGTAAAGTAAAAACACTTTACAAAGCCACTTTTTTATTGTATAATTCTTGTGAATGAGGCACGCTCTGTGAAATTATTTTAAAGAGGAGAGTAAATTGGACATTGATAACAGTTTGAGATTAAGTTTGCTGTTTGAACTTTATGGGCAACTTTTGACATCTAAGCAGATTTTGTTCCTAAAAGATTTTCTCGACCACGACATTTCACTTAGTGAGATAGCCAAAGACAACGAAACATCAAGGCAATCGGTGTGTGACCTTGTGAAAAGAAGCCTACGAAAACTGGAAAGTTACGAACAAAAATTGCGTCTACTTGATAAACTTGAGAAAATAAAACTCCACGCAAACAACTCTCTCGAACTCTTGAAAAGCGGAAATGAGACTTCTTGTAAGAAGATTGCAACCGAATTAAACAAACTTTTGGAGGTGTTATAATGGGTATGTTCTCGAATTTATCGCTTAGATTAAACCACATTTTTTCCCACCTCACAAACCGCGGAAAACTCACCGAACTCGAAATCAAAGAGGCAATGAGGGAAATCCGTGTGGCACTGCTTGAAGCCGACGTGAACTTTATGGTCGCAAAGGATTTTGTATCTCGCGTTAGTGAAAAAGCCGTCGGACAGCAGGTTTTGGAGAGTTTGACACCCGGACAACAAGTAATAAAAATCGTAAATGAAGAACTGATTTCACTTCTTGGCAAGACAAACGCGAAACTCGAAGTATCCAGCAAACTGCCCACAGTGATAATGCTTTGCGGACTTCAGGGTAGTGGAAAAACCACTATGGCGGGCAAACTTGCGCAACTTCTAAAGAGTCAAGGTAAGAAACCACTCCTCGTGGCATGTGACATCTATCGTCCCGCCGCAATCGAGCAACTTTTAACGGTAGGCAAGACAGTTAACGTTGATGTTTTCGAGAAGGGCACTCAAAATGTGGTGAAAACTTGCCAGCAAGCCGTGGAACTTGCTGGGAAAAAGATGCTCGACACAGTAATTATCGACACCGCCGGCAGATTGTCCATTAACCGCGAACTTATGGACGAACTAAAAGACATAAAAAAGCACATTGTTCCAACAGAAACACTGCTCGTCGTGGACGCAATGAACGGGCAAGAATCTGTGAATGTTGCAAAATCATTCGACGACGACCTAAATCTTTCGGGCATTATCCTCACAAAACTTGACGGCGACACGCGTGGCGGTGCGGCACTTTCCATTTGCGAAGTGGTCAAAAAACCCATTAAATTTTGTGGAGTTGGCGAGAAAATGGGGGATATCGAAGCGTTTTATCCTGAAAGAATGGCGTCACGAATTTTGGGTATGGGCGACGTCTTAACACTCATTGAGAAGGCACAAAACACAATGAGTGAGGAGGAAACTAAGAAACTCGAAAAGAAATTTCGCGAGAGCAGTTTTACTTTCGAAGACTATCTAGATCAAATGGATAAAGTGAACAAAATGGGGAACATAAACGACATTATTGGTATGATTCCTGGGCTTGGCGCAAAACTTAAAGGCACGAGCGTAGACGAACGCGACCTCGCCAAAAACAAGGCGATTATCCAAAGTATGACCAAACAGGAGCGACGCAATCCAGACATAATTAAAGGTTCGCAAAAGAAACGTATTGCGCAAGGCAGTGGCACACAAATACAGGACGTGAACAGGCTTATAAAGCAATTTGAACAATCTAAACTTATGATGAAGCAAATGAAAAACGGCAAAATGAAAAGGTTTGGATTTTAATTAAATGTCGGATAAATAATTTAGTTTTTTAAAATTTTTTGAATGATTTTTTGCCAAAATTCGTTTAAAAAAATTACATTATAAAGAAAAAAAATAAAGGAGAAAAATAAAATGGCAGTAAAAATTAGATTAACGAGAATGGGAGACAAAAAGAGTCCTTTCTACCGCATTGTTGTGGCAGATGCAAGGACGAGTAGGGACGGCAAAGCTATCGATATGCTGGGCTACTACAATCCACTTGTCGAAAAGGACAACCTAAAACTTGACCTCGAAAAAACCGCAAAGTGGCTTGGTCAGGGCGCACAGCCAACCGAAACCGCTCGCACACTTCTTGTTCGTGCCGGTGCAGTTAAAGATGCAAAACAATATACCAGCAAGAAAATTGTCCCAAAAAAATCAGACGCCAAGAAAGAATAATTC
>CAYJEF010000055.1:0-4324 GCA_964369125.1 uncultured Christensenella sp. | reverse complement strand
TTCTTACTTCTCGCGCGGAAAAGTAGCGCAAATAGATATGCAAACCCAACCGCCGCCGCAATTCCCGCCGCCGTGGCGGTCAGTCCGCCATTAAAGATCCCCAAAATGCCATACTTTTGCACGCCGTCCATAGCGCCTTTTGCTAGACTCGCGCCGAACCCAACGATAGGTACAGTTATGCCCGCTTTTGCAAATTCTTTTATGGGTTCAAACAACATCACTGCTTGCAAAAAAACTCCTATTAGTTCGAATAAAACGAGTATTCTCGCCGACGTCATTCGCGTCCTAATAATCAAAATTTGACCTAGCAAACACACCAACCCGCCCACACCAAAAACAATCAAATATTGCACAAACATTTTATACTATCTCCCTTTTTCCACGACAACAGCATGCGCGATGCCGGGTATTGTTTCGCCCTGTTGCGTCGAAGTCGTGCTGACAAGCGCGCCCGTTGACATCAAAATTACTTTTTTATATTCTCCGCTATCCAGTTTAGCAAGGACATAAGAATTTATCATCGAAGCACTGCACCCGCACCCACTCCCGCCCATAAATGATTTTTCTTTGTTGTCAAACATTACTTGCCCGCAATCCATATAATTTTCCGTCATTTTATAGCCATAATTTTCCAAAAGGTCAATCAAAATCTCGCTCCCGAGTTTGCCGAGGTCGCCCGTGACGATAAGGTCATAGTCGCTGGGGGTTGTCTTTGTGTCGTCAAACAAATTTCGCAAAGTGTCAGCTGCCGCTGGCGCCATTGCCGCCCCCATATTGTTCATATCACTGATTCCAAAATCAATAACTCTTCCAAATGTTACATAAGTCACATTGTGCCCCTCACCTTCATCGCTCAAAATCGAACAGCCAGCACCAGTCACCGTCCATTGCGAAGTCGGTGGACGCTGACAACCGAGTTCCAGAGGATAACGAAATTGACGCTCCGCAGTGGCAAAATGACTGCTAGTAGCACACGCCACTTTTTTTGCAAATCCGCCACCAACTAAGCACGCTCCTACAGACAAACTTTCTGTCATAGTGGAACACGCGCCAAAAAGCCCAATGAACGCAGTTTGCAGTTGACGCGCAGAAAACGACGCCGAAATTATTTGATTTAAAAGGTCGCCACTAAGAAGGACATTCACGTCCGTCGCTAAAATATTTGCCTTGTCAATTGCACCCGTAATCGCCTGCTCCAGCATCTTCCTTTCGGACAACTCATACGTCCGCTCATTAAAAGTGTCGCTTTTTAGAATGTAATCGAAATATTTTGCCACGGGACTCCTGCCCTCTTTCGGACCCACAATCGCGTATCCAGCAATCAATTTTGGAGGCGAAGTGAACTTTATTGTATGTTCCCCAACTCGTTTTGTCATCTTCTCCCTCCATTAAAATAAACTAATAATATAGTATATAATACCAACTAAAATGCTTGACGCAATGCCGGTGACTATAACGGGACCCGCGATGTTAAACATTTTTACACACATACCAAAAATCCAACCCTCGTTTTTAAAGTCAATCGCAGGGCTTGCTATAGAGTTTGAAAATCCAGTGATTGGAATAATACTGCCCGCGCCCGCGAACGCACCAATGCGGTCATAAATCCCAAGTCCCGTCAAAAAGGACGCCAAAAATATTAAAATCACCAGTGTGTAAGATTGTGCGCTGTCTTTTGCGAGATCTGGGAAGATAGCCATAAGTCCGTCGAAAAATCCTTGACCTATAACGCAAATTAACCCGCCCACTAGAAACGCCCACAACAGCGAAGGAAAATATTTCGTCTTTGGAAGCCGATTTTCCACAAATTTTGTGTATGTTGCGTTCACTTTATTTTTGTCCATTTTCCCCTTCTTCTCTCTAAATATTGACACCGCAGAGTTTGTTTATTCAAAAATTTTTGTGACGCATAAATAATTTTTAAAATTTCAAACAAAATAATCATAACAAATAAATTTGGAGGAAATATGAAAAAATTTATTGGTATTATTTCAATTGCGCTTGTGTGTATACTTCTTTTTGGTTGTGGTGCAAATAACACCGCTCAGGTAAAAATAGCGTCGAAGAAACTTACTGAGGGTCTTGACAACATCATTGTCGAAGCGAACAAAATTGAGGAGGTGGACGAAAACAAACTTGATATTTCAAATCTACTTGGCGACCAATATTCAAGCAATGGAAATGAGTTTTCTTCTAGCGACACAAACCTAGGTAAACGCCAAGATATAAACAATTATCGCAAACGTAGGGCTCTTAATTTTGAGGTGCCAACACGTAACCGTTTTGCGAAAAATACAAGCGCAGAACTTAGTCTCAACTCAGGCAAAATTTCAACAAAGACCCACAAAAACTTAAATTTTATCGCGAAAAACAATAACGATTATGGCGCGCTATACACCGCCAGCAATAATTGCACCAATAAAAATAGCGAACTTAGCGAATCAAAAAAAGCACTCGTTGGCAGTTGCAACGATGCAAAGAACCTCTTGCAGACACTTCTAAACGGAAAAGCTAGCGTCTCAGAAAGCGAAATCAAGACGTTAAATAGTTATAACGAAGTCATTTCCCAATGTCTGAGCAACCTAAAAAATCGCAAAAGTTGCGGAACAGTCGTGAATACCGTCAGCAACAAAAAGGTCAATCTCGCGTCCAACTGTGGGTCTATGACCGCCGATTACCTTCAAATCTATAACACACTTGACGCTAATTGCACTTATTGCAAGGACACAAATAACAGCGTTCTAGAACTCGTAAATTTTCTAAAAGTTTTGCAAAACACCACGGACACGAACAAAACAAATAATACAAACAACACAAATAATGCAAATAATGCAAATAATAATGTAGAAAATAACCCAAGTGAAAATATGCTAAGTCTTTCGGCAAAAAACCAAGATGTCAAACTGAATGCTGATAATAATTCCAAAGAAACGACTAATCCAAGTTATGACAACAGATTTTATAATCGAACTGCTAATGACCAGAATATTAAAAACGATGGTTTAGACAACCAGACCGCTAATGATACGACAAACCAAAACTATGAAAACAAATTCTATCACCGCACTTCAAATCAAAATGATATAAGCAAACTTGACAATCTCACATCAACGGATACGACAAACCAAAATTATGACAACAAATTCTATCACCGCACGGCAAACGACACCGCGAGTCCCGAAGAATATGGCACGGTTACTCGCAATGCCACTTTTGAGGGCGACAACAACCAGACCACACCAGCGGATAGGCCAAACAGTCAAACCGATATAAGCAACCCTACTGCTCATAATTCATATAGAAACAGCACCAGAACGGATAATCAAAGCCAAAATAATTATTCAAACCAACCAAACACTTCAAACAGTGTAACAGATTATAATAAAAACAATATCACAAACGCAACTGACATAAACAACACAAAGGATTATGTCAAAAATAATTCAGCAATATCCCCAATTGAAACAAACAAAGCAACAGATTATAACAATAATAATTCCACAAATTCTAGTTCGGACAATGCAAGAAAAAATAGTTGTTATGAGCAAAACAGAGCAAGGTCAAATAATTTTTTCGGCAGACGCATAGCAACGCCAAATCCAATAAATTCAGCAACAAATTCGACAAACCAAACCGCCCAAAATCAATACAACAATTCAACAAATTCAGTGGCGCAGAATAATCAAAACAATCAAACTACCCCTGCGTCCCCTTATAATTATTCAAACCAAACCGCCCAAAATCAATTAACCCAAAACAGTAATCAAACAAGTCAAATTAACCAAAATAGCCAATATTCAACAAACCAAACATTTCAAAATGATGCCACGGCAAGTGATGTATCTACTCCTTCGACAAGCGTATCAAATCAAACAAATAAAACCGCAAGTCAAACTGCCAATCAAAACTCAAACAATCATCAAATCAACACTAATGATAGAAATCAATTGAACCCAACTCAAAATATGTATAAAGCAAATCAAAATGAGATGAATAAAACTCAAAATAATTTAACTCAAGATATATATAGAAATCAAACTGAAAAAACGCAAAATATGAACAGAAACCAGACTGAACGAAGACAATTAAATCAAAACCAAGTCAACTCAAATGTAAACAATTATCAAAATGGCAACTCTCAAATTGCAAATAATAATTACAATCAGCGAGCGAACGCCAATCAATATGAAAGAAACAGATACTCAAATATGCAAAATTATGATGAACAACAAATGTCGCTAAAACCTCAAAGTGTTCGCGCATAAGCTGGGGTGACACAAAATTGCGACGCCGTTCACAAACATTGTTTGCTCTTCGGCTGCAA
>CAYJEF010000054.1:0-4485 GCA_964369125.1 uncultured Christensenella sp. | reverse complement strand
CCCCCAACTGCCCTTATTGCAAGGGTTAGTTTATTGAAATCGTGACCAGATAAAGATGAAATTTTAAATTGTTTTTTTATCAAACTTTTGGCGTTTTGTTCGTCAAAACTAAACTCGTCAAGCTTATAAAATGCGGGTAAAAAGTCGAGAACTTTGACGGTTTTGTTTGAAGAATAATCACGCATTTCCTCGTTGCAAATGATTTCACTTGGCATAATTCTCGATAATAAATCAACAAAATTTTGTATACCATTTGGTTCGCAAATCCTAAATTCGCCGGTGGAGACGTCCGAAAACGCCACGCCGAAATTTTCGCCCTGTTTTAAGGCACATAAAATGTAGTTGCTTTTGTTTTCTTTTAGGATTTCGCTTTCGATAACTGTGCCGGGGGTTATAATTCGTGTCACATTTCGCTCTACAATTTTGCCTGGAGTGGGGCTAGTCAGTTGCTCGCATATTGCCACTTTGAAGCCCTTTTCGAGTAGTTTTGCGACGTATGTGTCGACAGCGTGGAACGGTACACCGCACATTGGCGCTCGTTCTTCGAGTCCGCAAGCACGTCCAGTTAACGCAATGTCGAGGACTTTACTGGCAACTTTCGCATCGTCAAAAAACAGTTCATAAAAGTCGCCTAAGCGATAAAACAGCAGGCAATCTTTGTGTTGCTCCTTTGTTATCATATATTGCTTCATCATCGGGGATAAATTCTCAAAATTCTCAGCCATTAGTTTTCTCCTTTGTGATTTCGCCAAACAGTTCGCCGTTTATTATCTTGGTCGCGCGCACTAGGCAGGTGTCGCCGATTTTTTTGTCGCATTCAGCAACCCGAATGGACTTCCCTGCGTCGGTTTTTACAATTAACATTCCGCCTGAAATTTCGTCAATTGTTACTTCGTAAATTTTTCCAATCATACCTTTTAATTGCTCAGTTTGAATAGCGTGCTGGATTGCAAAAAGTTGTGTTATTCTCTGTTGCTTTTCCTTGGCTGACACTTGGTCTAAAAATTTCTCGGCTGGAGTGCCTGTGCGCTTTGAATACACGAAGCCAAAAACTCCGCTGAATTTGCAAAATTTGAGCAAGTCGCAGGTCGCCTCAAAATCCTCCTCCGTTTCGCCCGGGAAGCCGACGATAATGTCCGTCGTTAGCGAGACGTCAGGAATTGTAAAGTAGATTTTTGTCACTAAATTCTTGTAGTGTGTAATGCTATAATGGCGGTTCATTAGTTTTAAAATATTGTCGCTTCCGCTTTGAACTGGCAGGTGAATTGTCTTGCTCATCTTTTCATTTTTGGCAATAAAATCGACAAGTTCTGGCGAAAAATCTTTTGGGTGCGAAGTCATAAATTTTATTTTGAAATCACCCGGAATTTTTATTAGCTCGCCAAGCAAATGCACAAAATCCGTCTTGCCGTCTTTGAAGTCTTTGCCGTAGGAATTTACATTTTGCCCAAGGAGGGTTATAGTTTTATATTTGCCGTCAGTTGCCAGTTCGCGCACTTCCTCGACAATGTCCGCAACTTTTCTGCTACGCTCTCTGCCCCGCACGTACGGCACGATGCAATAGGTGCAAAAATTGTTGCAACCAAACATAATGTTCACCCACGCGTTGTTGCCACTTGTGCGCTGGAAGTTGCTCTGCTCCTTAACTTTGCCCTCGTTTTCCCAAACGATTGCTTTAAATTTTCTATCGTTTTCGAGTTCGAGGAGGTAGTTTTCTAATTCACTAAGGTTGTGCGTACCTATAATTAAATTTATGTATGGAAAGCGTTTGTGAAGGAGCGCAGGCATATCCTTTTGTTGCGACATACAGCCACAAACTACTATAATAAGGTCGGGGTTTTTCCTTTTTATATGCTTTAATTCGCCAATTTTGGCAAAGATTTTTAGTTCAGCGCTCTCACGAATACAGCACGTGTTGAAAACGACTATATCGGCTTCGTCTTTGTTTGTAGTAGCCTCATAGCCAATATTTGTAAGCATTCCTGCTATATTTTCGCTGTCGTGAACATTCATTTGACAGCCAAAGGTCTCAATTAAAAATTTTCGCTTAATCATATTTGTATTATATAGTTTTCCTTGCTTTATTTCAACAAAAAATTACAAAAGCATAATAATATACTATATATAGTAACAAAATAATATGTATGAAAGGTGTTTCAAAAAAGGTTATAAAAATTTCTTCATTCGTAGCGTTGTCACTATCGTTTGTATTCCTTATGCTCTTTTCTCTGTTTCATTTCGGATTCTTAAACAACTTTGCGACGGTTATGCTTGATAATGATAAATTGACATATTCGTCGAGCAAAATTGACGTTTATGACAACGAAAATAAGATTTTAAAGACGAGCATAAACGAGCATAAAAATCTGGCACAAGACGAAATTTCAAACGTTGTAATTGACGCTTTTTTGAGCGTTGAGGACAAAGATTTTTACAAGCACGGCGGGGTAAGTTACAAGCGGATTATTAGGGCGACAATGAAAAATGTATCGTCACTTAAGGTCGTGCAAGGTGCGTCGACAATCACTCAGCAACTGGTGAAAAACACTCACCTAACAAACGAAAAGACTTTAAAGAGAAAAATAAACGAATTGCTCCTCGCAAAACAACTGGAAAAGTCTTTGACCAAAGACGAAATTATGACGGCATATCTAAACGCAATATATTTCGGCAATGGCGCGTTTGGAATAAATCAAGCGTCGCAAAGATATTTCTCAAAAGACGCAACAAAACTCACACTCGGCGAGTCGGCAATGCTGGCTGGAGTTATTAAATCCCCCAAAAAGTTTTCGCCAATAAACAATCCTGAAGCATGCATAAAGCGCAGAAATTTGGTGCTAAACGAAATGCAAAAAGACGGGAAAATTTCAAAGGAAGTATGCGAGGAGGAAAAACAAAAGGGGCTTGACCTCAAAATTAACAAGAGTTTTTTGGGCGAAAATACATATTACAATCAAAGTGTGGACGAGGCTTGCAAGATTTTAAACATTCAAGAAAAGGATTTTTTGCTTAAAAAGTATAAGATTTTTACCTATCTTGACACGGATTTGCAGGATAATGTGCGGGGCGAGATTGACAACCTAAAGCAATATTCAAAGACCGATGATAGCGACGGATTGGCGATAATTCTCGACAATAAAACTGGAGGGATTAGGGCTTATTATGGCAAAAGTGATTACAATCTAATGAACGTAAACAGGCAACCGGGGTCGGTTTTTAAGTCGATTATTGCCTATGCCCCTGCGCTAGAAAACGGATTGATTTCGCCACTGACGCCCATTTTAGACGAGAAAGTAAATATAAACGGCTACTCGCCAAATAATTATAAGAACGCTTTTCACGGTTGGATTAGTGCAAAAACTTCACTCGCAAACTCCTACAACATCCCTGCCGTAAAGATTTTGGAAACCGTCGGCATTGAAAACGCAAAGAATTTTGCAAAGAAAATGGGTGTGAATTTTCACGAAAACGACAACGGATACGCTTTGGCACTGGGCGGAATGACAATAGGATTAAACGCCAAAACTCTGGCAAACTGCTACCAAGCAATTGCTAATAATGGGAAATTTGTAGAGGCAAAATTTGTGAAAAGCATTCAAACAAACGACGGAAAAATTATCTATAAAAATAGAGAATTTGGCACACAGGTGATGAAAGAATCAACTGCATTTTTACTGACCGACATGCTTAGGGAAAGTGTACAGAGTGGCACTTGCAAAAAATTAAAGGGTTTGAATATTGACATTGCGTCAAAAACAGGCACTGTTGCAAGCCCCAAAGATAAAGGAAAAAATTCGGACGCGTGGAATGTGTCATACACGCCAAACAGCACTTTATGTGTGTGGATTGGGTCTACAAATGGCTCTGCACTCATTGCAAGTGTGACAGGAGCAAATGGGCCGACTGCGCTATCCCACAATATATATCAAAAAAGTAAATTAAAAAACACAAAATTTGTGAAGCCAGAAAGCGTAAAAGTGATGGAAATCAGCGAGGTGGAGTATGAAAAAAACAACAAAATTATGCTGGCAAAAGAAAACTGCCCAGATAGGTATAAGATAAAATCATATTTTGCGGTGGACAATTTGCCAAATGAAATGTCCACAATGTTCGACGAAATTGACGATTTTAGAATTGAAGTAAAAGTGCTGGAAAACAGCAAAGCGGTGATTACTTTTGATGCTCAAAAACACCTTGCCTATGATTTATACAGGCAAAATGAGGACGAAGAAACACTGATTGCAACCATTCAAAACAAGCAAGAAAAAGTGAAGATAACTGACGAGAAAATAAGCAAAGGCAACTTCTATACTTATTATGTAAAAGCAAAATATCTAAACGAACAAGATAGGAATTTGAGCAAAAAAAGTAACGGCGTAAAAATATTTCTGGCACAAAAAAACCAACTTTTATACCTAAAAAGTGGGCTTAATTGATTACATAAAGTTTGCATAGTACCTAAATAAAAGTTGCATAGTACTGACA
>CAYJEF010000053.1:0-4513 GCA_964369125.1 uncultured Christensenella sp. | reverse complement strand
AATTTATATAACTCTACAAATTGTTGTGGGGGTAAATTTTCTGGGCGGATCATATTTTGTAAATTAAGTTTACTAAAACTGTTTAAAATTTTGTCCTTATCTTCATTCATTTTTAACAAGTTATTATAGAGTGTTTTGCGTTTCATACAAAAGCAACCGAGTAAAAATTTATGGTATTTTACTTTATTTATATCATTGTTTTTTGCTTCATTTTTGGTGATTTTTATTACGCACGAGTCTACGTTTGGCACAGGTTTAAACATTTTTCTAGGCACTTGTTTTAGCATTTTACATTCGCCAAAAGTGGACAAAATTACGCTTGGAATTCCATAGTCGCGGGTGCTTTCTTTTGCACAAAATCGTTCCCCCACTTCCTTTTGCACCATTATAAACATACTTTCTAAATTGCTAGTTTCTAGCATAAATTTAAACACAATTTGTGACGTGATATAATAGGGAATATTCGCAATAATACTATATTTTTCGCCCGCAAAAATTTCGTCGATTTCGGCGTTTTTTGTCTTTAAAATGTCGCTTAAAACAATTGTCAAATTGTCGTAAGTTTTCTCTAACTCTCTTAATTTTTCAGTTAAAGTTTTGTCAATTTCAAAACTAACAACCTTTTTGTAATTTTGTGCAAGGATTGAAGTTAGTGTGCCCATACCCGCGCCAATTTCTAGTATGTTACTTGATTTTTCAAGGTCAAAATCCTTTAATAATGAGTGTAAAAAATTGGTGTCAAAAATGAAATTTTGACCAAAAATTTTCTTAAAATGAAAGTCACTTTTTTGCATATTTTACCTCTTTTTTGCTTCAAAATTACTTCAAAATTTACTCAAAACTGCCCCAAAATCAATCAAAAATTGAACAGTTTTCGTGTGTTTTTGGCACAAATTTCTATCACTTCTTCTAAAGATATGCCTTTTATTTCGGCAATCTTTTTTGCAACTAACTTGACATATTTTGGTTCGTTTGGCTTTCCTCTATGAGGTTCGGGAGTGAGGTAGGGGCTGTCCGTTTCGATTAGCAAGTTTTCAATAGGAATTTCGCGAACGACGTCAAGAAGTTCCCGCGCATTTTTAAAAGTGACGATGCCGTTTATACCGAGGAAAAAACCAAAGTCCACGAGAATTTTTGCGACTTCGACGCTCCCGCTAAAACTATGGACGACGGCGGAATGTTTGAAAAGATTACGGTACTCGCGAATTATTTTGAGAAAATCACCCATTGCATCGCGCACGTGAAAGACGCACGGGAGAGCGAGTTTGTTTGCAAGCACAATTTGCGACACAAGCATTTCACGCTGTTTTTCTTTACTTTCCTTTTCGTAGTGGTAATCAAGACCAATTTCGCCCACAGCCACCACCTTTTTTTCGCGGGCTAAACTTTCAAGACGCGAAATATCGCCCTTGTTGTAATCATTCACATATTCGGGGTGAAAGCCAACGGAGGCGAAAATATTTTTGTTTTTCTTTGCGAGTTTGACGCAAGAAATGGACGAATTAACGTCTGCGCCACAGCACACACAAAGTATGTTTTGGCTCTGTATTTCATCAAGTATTCGGGGCAAAAATTCGCGGAGATTTTCGTCATATAAATGGCAATGGGAATCAATTATCATACGCAAATTATAGCACAACATTGTTTGTCTGCATACCTTTTTATTTCACTTCATACCTTTTATTATGAGCAAAATTTGGTTTTGGATCATTTGTTTTAGCATCTGCATTCTCCTGTATCTCAACCCCGAAATCATACTGCCGTCGATGCTTCAGTCCAGCGAAAACACACTAAAACTTTGCATAAATTTGTGCGCAATTTACTCGGTTTGGCTGGGGATTTTGCAGGTGATGGAGGATAGCGGGATAAATAGGAGTCTTTCAAAAATTTTTTCGCCTATTACTAAAAAAGTTTTTGGCAAAATGGACGAGCAGACAAACGCGCTTATTTGCATGAATATTTCGTGCAATATTCTGGGTATGGGTGGGGCGGCAACGCCTCTTGGTATGAAGGCGATGATGAGGCTAGACGACAAAAGCGGTCGGGCGAACAGGGCAATGAAAATGCTCATTATTTTTGCGTCCACATCAATGCAAATTTTGCCCACAACTGTCCTTGGACTTAGAATTACGGCGGGGAGCGAAAGCGCCAGCGACATAATGCTTCCCACGATTATTGTGGCAATTTTGACGACGGTGGTGGGAATGTCTATTGCGATTTTTATCGAGAGTTTTAAAAGGAAAAGATACAAATGAGCGCTATGCTTATGCCCGTTTTAATTTTGATTATTTTCGTTTATGCAAAAATTAAACGCGTGAATGTTTACACGAGTTTTATTTGTGGTGCGAAGCAAAGTGTCAACCTTGTCGTCAGCATTTTTCCTTACCTGGTGACGATAATGATTATGGTGCAATTTATTAAAATTAGTGGACTTGCCCTGCTCCTAGCAAATCTTGTGTCGCCCGCATTTAACCTGATTGGAATCCCAAGCGAACTATGCGAGTTGGTGCTTTTAAAACCATTTAGCGGGAACGGAAGTTTGGCTATTTTAAACGAAATTTTTGACACTTATGGCGTGGATAGCCAGATTGGGCGAAGCGCCAGCGTTATCGTTGGGAGTTGCGACACGGTGTTTTATGTGACGACTCTTTACTGCTCGGGCACAAGTGTGAAAAAACTGGGGTATGCAATTCCTGTGGCGCTTTTTGCAACTCTTTTTGGTGCGGTGATTAGTTGTTATTTATGCGAAATAATGTGAGTAAAACCCAAAAAAAGTTTTGGCGAGGGTTTAGTTATCAATTTTTTCGACTATCGTTTCGGCGTTACCCTTTTTTATGAACTTCACGAGGACTGTGTTTGAGATGTCTTTATTAAACACAAATTTTAGGGTTTTGCAAATTAAGTTATTATTTTTTGCCTCAAAGAGCAGTTCTTGAATTCGAGAAGTGGTGTAAACAAAATAGCATTTCCCGCCAAATTTTAAAATCGTAGAGGCGGTTTTTAGAATGTCACACAAAGTTGCAGTACTTTCGTATTTCGTGGTGAGATATTTTTGGGAAATATTTTTTGTTTCCGCGGGCAAAACGTAGTATGGCGGATTGCAAATGACGACGTCGGCGACTTCTCTGCCGAGTAATTTTGGGGCGTTTTTGAGGTCGTCAAGCATAAACTCTATGCCTTGAAGGGTGTTTATTTGCAAAGTTTTTTGCGACATATCAAAAAGCATTTTGTCGCTTTCTATGCCAACAATTTTTTTTGGGTGATATTTAGCGAACACAAGCACGCTGACGATCCCACTGCCAGAGCAAAGTTCCACCACGTTGTCGCGTTTTGCTACGCGCGCAAAATCAGACAGCAGGACGCTGTCGGCGGAAAATTTATAGAGTCCACTATTTTGGACGATAGAAAGACCATCACGTTGTAGATCTTCCAGCACTTCGCCGGGATTTAGTTCAATTTTCATCTTTTTTGTCGTTGTTTTTCTTTTTGAAGTTTTTGTTTTCGTAGTTTTGTCTGCCTAGCACGGTTACGTCTTTTACATCAAAATCCTTGACGTGAGATGTGCCGTCGGAAGTTTCAAGGCGAACGGAGAGCGTTTGTTTGAGTAAATTTCGGTAGACCACATTGCCGACGCCGTCGGGGGTTTTCACTTCATTGCCGACCCTTGGGGTGGTGGCTTGAAGTTCGGTGTATACGGGGTCTTCGTATGCAAGACAGCACATAAGACGACCGCATGCGCCACTGATTTTGGTTGGGTTTAACGCTAGGTCTTGCGATTTTGCCATTTTGATGCTGACCTTTTCAAAGTCTTTTAGGTGAGCGCTACAACAGCAGACTCTGCCACAAATGCCAATGCCACCCACCATTTTCGCTTGGTCGCGAACGCCAATTTGTTTGAGTTCGATTCGCGTGTGAAGGAGTGAGGCGAGTTCTTTGACGAGTTCCCTGAAATCGACGCGGTTTTCGCTTATAAAATCTATGAGAACCTTCCCTCCGTCGAAAGAATATTCGGCGTTTACAATATTCATATCGAGTTTCATTTTTTCCACAAGTTTGCGTGTTTCGTTGTATGCGAATTTTTCCTTGTCGGCGTTTCTTGAATTTTGCAAAATGTCGCTCTCGGTTGCTTTGCGCGTAATCTTTTGCAAGTTTTCACCTTTGTCGTCTTGCACGTTTTCAACCACGCCAAACGCTTGACCAAGGGCGGTTTCGGCGATTATAAAGTCACCCTTTTTTAATGTGTCCGCGGTGACGAACGAGTGGAGTTTTGGGTCATATCTGAACCGTACTTCTATTTTTTGCATAAATATTTTACCTCCAAAATGTAAAGAAATAAACTTTCAATTAGCATTTCCGTGTTGCAATTCGACTCTAGTTTCTTTTTTGTGTCTATTATTTTCCTGATAATTTTGTCCACGGCGTCGCAGTCGTATTCGCCGATAATGCTTTCAATTTCCGCTTGTTCTCGTTTATTTGTAATATAATCTTTTTTGTTTAGTTTAATAAGTAATAT
>CAYJEF010000052.1:0-4766 GCA_964369125.1 uncultured Christensenella sp. | reverse complement strand
GAAGTTGAGGGTTTTTATGCTCTCGTCAAGGCGTTTAAACTCGCTATCCAAATTGGCAATCTCGCCTTCGAGAGTGGTTTTTTCTATCTTAACTTCGGTCAATTGCTCCTGCAAAGCGTCCCTCTGCGTTCGCAAATTGTTGAAAATCTTTATGCTATTTTGCATCTTCGCGTCACTTTCGCCGTCGCTGAGACTATTCAAATTTTTGTCAGTAAGCGCCTTAGAAATTATCTCAATCTTGGCGGTATAGTTGATTTTTTCTTGGCTTAATGCAATGCGCTCCTTGTCCAAATCCTCGACATAGGCGGTCAGTTGCTCAAGGTTTTGCGCCTGTTTAGCCATATCCACCTGCGCCTTCATCACCTTTGCAGACAATGCGTCGTTATCTTGAATGAGCATCGCGAGCGTATTTTCGAGTTGTTGCTCGACGCTTTTAAATTCTACCAAACTGTTGTTTAGTTTCGTTATTTGCGTCCCCAAATTCTCAATCTCGTTGTCGCGCATAAGCAGGTTTGAAGTGATTGCCTTCTTGCTTCCGCCACTGATAGACCCCTGCGTGGAGAAAACTTCGCCGTCAAGCGTCACAATTTTGAACGAAAAATTGGTCTGTTTAGCAAGTGCGATAGCGCGGTCAATGGACTCCACAATGACTGTTCTTGCCAACAAACTGTCGAAAATTACGCGCAAAGATGGGTCAAATTTCACGATTTCCGACGCAACGCCACTAGCGCGATTTCGCCTTACTGCCGACATCTCTTCAGGCGACAAATATTTCACTTTCATCGACGAAATAGGCAAAAATGTTGCGCGTCCGAGGTTGTTTTGTTTCAAATAACTAATCAAATAGTCGGCGTCCTCTTCGCTGTGCGTGATAACATTTTGCACCGCACCCCCAAGAGCAACCTCAATTGCAGTCTCGTAGCCCGCGGGTATAGACATACACGACGCCACCAGCCCCACAATGCGTTTTTGCAATGCAATTTGCGATTTTGCGTCTTGCATCAGTCGTTTGACGGTATAGTTGAAACCGTCGAAATCCTTTTGCATATCCTCAAGCACTTTTTTGCGATTCTTTAAAATCTCTATCGAAGACGCGCTTTGGTTTATTTTCGCGGAATTTTCCTTGACCCTTGCCTGTGTTTCGGCAATCTTCTGCTGTAATTTTTCGCTGTCCCGCCTTGCGTGTTCCAAAGTCTCTTCGGCACTCCTAGCGGTGGAAGTAGCAACTTGAAGTGACTCCTCTTTGTCTGCAATTTTACCCTTCAAAACTTTGATTTTTGAGTCAAGGTCGGCGATGTTATTTTGATATGCGTCGCGCTGTGCCGTAAGCGCTGAAAGGTTGGATTTCACATCGGTGAGTTTGGAAAGT
Organism: uncultured Christensenella sp.; assembly: GCA_964369125.1. Lineage (GTDB taxonomy): Bacteria > Bacillota > Clostridia > Christensenellales > UBA1242 > UBA7862. The sequence goes on along the minus strand of CAYJEF010000052.1, from coordinate 3,397 downwards.
TCGGCAATCATTTCCTTTTGTTTTTTGGTCGCCTCGTCCTCTGCACCCGTAAGTTCGTCCACAATTTTAAGATACTTCTCTGTCAAATCTTTTAATTTATAGCAAACTTCTTTATATTTCCGCTCTTTATCCTCGCGTGCTTTTTCGCAGTTCTCGATTAAAATAATCGCGTTGTTTTTGTTCAAAATTTCTTTTTCATAATCTTGCTTTAAGTTGTCCCGCTCGTCGCTTAAAAATTTGAGGCGTTCCCTAAGGACATTCGTTTCCCCGGCGCGCTTTTCAAGGTCGACAGTAAGAGAAAGAATTTGGTCGTTAAGGTCCTGCAAAGTTCGGTCGATTTTGGACACTTCCTGCATTTTACTTTCGTATTGAGCGCTGACCTTGTCAAGGTCAGTCTGCTTCATATTCAGTTCTTCGTCCAGCCCATCAATCTTGGTTTGAATGGTCATTTTTATTTGTGAATTGTTGTCAAACTGATTGACATACACGTTCACTTCCTGCACCTTAAGGTCGTCTTTAAGTTCCAAAAATCGCTTGGCGTTTTCGCTCTGTTTTTTGAGGGGTCCCAATTGTTTTTCTTGTTCCGTCAAAACGTCTTGTGCGCGGTTTAGGTTTTCTTGAGTGCGTTCCAGTTTGCGTTGTGCCTCTATTTTGCGTTGTTTAAACTTGGCTATGCCCGCCGCTTCTTCAAAAATTGCACGACGGTTCTCGGGTTTTGCGCTTATAATTTCCTCCACTTTGCCTTGCCCAATAATGGAATAACCCTCTTTGCCAATGCCCGAATCGTGCAATGCGCTGACGATATCTTTCATTCTGCAAGGGGTGCCGTTTATTAGATATTCGCTCTCGCCCGAACGATATAGTTTGCGCGTAAACGCCACTTCGTCGTAATTTAGGTCAAACATTCTGGTAGTGTTATCAAAAAACAGCGACACTTCACAATAGGACATACTCTTGCGTTTCTCGGTGCCGTTAAAAATGACCTCCTGCATATTGCTAGAACGAAGGAGTTTTGTGCTTTGCTCGCCCAGGACCCAACGAATAGCGTCGGAAACGTTGCTTTTTCCGCAACCGTTTGGACCGACAATGCCCGTTATTCCCGAGTCGAATTTTATCTCAAGTTTGTCCGCAAAGGACTTAAATCCACCAAGTTCAATCTTCTTAAAGTTCAATTTTGCTCTTCCCTTTATTATTAGTTAGTTAAAAATTTCTCGAGTTTTTCTTCGTCCAAAAGTGCCACTTTGGCACAATCAATCTGGGCTTGTTTTTTACTAGTTGAAGTGGAACGCGCCACGAAAATGTCGTTTATATATATTTCGGCGCAAAAAGTTCCTGGGTCTTGAGGGAGCGCATAGGTAAAATATACCAGTGTCGCCCCTTTTGTTTTTTGGACTTTTTCTTGCAATTGTGACTTGAAATCAAGGTCCTTTTTCTTCACACTTGTCGTCGTATTTATGAACCTAAACACGAAGCGTTTCGCCTTTTCCATACTGCTGTCAAGGTAAATTGCGCCCACAATGCTTTCAAACAAATTCTCTTTCATCGACTGCGCTACTCCCGACTTATTAAAACTTTTGCCAAGAAGCATAAAATCGTCGAGATTAAGGCTAGAAATAATGCTCGAGAGATTTTCGCCACTCACCATTTTGGCACGCCACTTACTCATTTTGCCTTCTTCGACGTCGAATTTACTATAAATATCTTCGGCAACAAGGAAGTTTAATATAGAGTCGCCCAAAAATTCCAGACGCTCGTTGCTCTTACTTCCAGTTTGATTTGCATAGGAAGAATGGGTGAATGCAAGGCGTAAAAGGTCTTTGTTTTTGAACCCATAGTGAATGATTTTTTCAATCTTCTTTTCGTCAAAATTACTCATTTGTTATCCCCTCCATTGAAAGAATTTGCGCTTCAATTTGCTCGCACAAACGCTTTTTAGAAAGCGTCCTAACTTGAGAAATAGATTTAAAAAACGCGACGGAATCGCTGGCGCCGTGTCCTTTCACTACAATTTTTTTAATGCCCAAAAACGCCGCCCCGCCATAGTTGTTGTAGTCGAGAGTATTTTTTAATCTCTTAAAAGTTTTTCGCATAAACAGAGCGCCAATCTTGCTCATTATTCCGGCTTTAATTTCCTTTTTAATGGCGTCAAGCACGAAAAGAACACTGCCCTCGGTGGCTTTTAGAAGAATGTTGCCATAAAATCCGTCTGCCACTACGACGTCATATTTTCCGCTTAGGAAGTCGCGTGCTTCCATATTCCCCACGAAATTAACGGGTGTTTGTTTAAGCAAAGAAAAGCATTCGTGAGAAAATTCGTTGCCTTTCTTGTCCTCTGTGCCGATGTTAAGTAGCGCCACTTTTGGAGATTTAATGTTCAAAAATGTGTTGGCGTAGATGCTAGCCATAATTGCGAAATGTGACAAGTTTATTGGTTTACAGTCGACGTTCGCGCCCGAATCGATAAGTAAAACTCGTTTGTGCATTTTGGCTGGGAGTATTGGGCAAAGCGCTGGGCGAGAGATGCCCTTTATTCTGCCGATTTTTAAAAAAGACGCCGCCAGCACCGCGCCTGTGCTTCCGCACGACACGAGACCCACGACATCGTCATTTTGTTTTAATGTGTCAAACGCACGAACTAGACTGGAATTTGTTTTGGTTTTCACGGCTTCTGTGGGGATTTCGCTATTAGAAATCACGTCATTTGCAGGAAGAATTTCAACTCTCGTTTCGTCAAATTTTTTATATTTTTTCAGTTCCATTTCAATCTCGGTTTTGGGTCCACTAAGGATAACCGTTATGTCGTCAAATTCTTTTAAGGCAAGCACGGCACCGCGCACGGCAACAGGCGTGCCTTGGTCGCTCCCGCAACAATCCACTACAATTTTCATTATAATCTTTCTCCGTTATTATATTAGTAAATTTCTAGCATTTGTGGCTAAAATTTCATTATGATTATACATTATTTATGCCTAAAATACAAACAAAAATTAGCAACAAATAACGAAAATTATTGCTGTATGTTTTTTGGGATTTTGTGAATTTAGAAAAAAAGTTTATCGTGCAAAAAGTTCGTCATTTTTTTGTAATCTTCATTTCGCACAAATATAAGTGTAAAAAGTCCTTCAAGGTCAGTGTAAAACATTATAGTATCAATTTTTGACGAATTAATGACACTAAGGATTTTTATGTTTGTAGACTTATGTTTTTTTAGCCCTTCACCGCAGATGCAAATAATGGCGACATCTTTTGTGACAGAAATGTTTTCGCAGTCGAGTTTGTTTTGAAGTTTGTCGCAAAATTGTCCAATATTATTTTCATAATCATCTTTAATAATTATAGAGATTTTATCAAGCGAAAAATTTATCAATAAAGGCTTTATATTATATTGTTTTAATAT
>CAYJEF010000051.1:1159-5042 GCA_964369125.1 uncultured Christensenella sp. | reverse complement strand
ATTGAGGCAGTTTTCTTGTCTCAAGCCAGCACTATGCAGGGAGCAAAAGATCTAGACATAAAAAATATTTTGTCAAAAAAAATCATATGTTTAAACGGCTTTTGTGACGCAAGATTATTTTCTTCAAGTTTAAGTTTAGCAAATTTCAATGTAAAATTTCCCACCGAAAAGGAATTTATTTTCAACTCTCCCGAGATAAAAACTTTTAAGTTAAGCGTCAGCGGATTTAAAAATTCACTTGTTGGAATATCTCCAAATGATGCGAGTGCAGTCAAGATTATTGCTGAACTTATAAAAAAGATTGACAACGCACACGTAAATTCTTTTGAAGCACAAACCATATCAACGGTTGTGCCAAACAGGGCATCTTGCGTGTTCACCACCACGAGCGAAATTTCCCACCTCAGTAATATTATCCGTTATTTTTTGCGTGAAAAACGCGAGAAAAATAATCGAATTCAAATTAAATGCGTCCGCCAAATAAACCACACGCTTGTGCTTCAAAATTTTGGGGACACTCTAAATTTTTTGAATGAAATCCAGCAAGGCGTTGTGTCTGATGACGAAAATGGAATTCTAATTCAAAACATCAGCGAAATTTCGGGCGAAAAGGGGCAGATAAATATACAAATACTTTCAAGTGATGAAAATATTTTGAAATCGCAAAAGAAATATCTAGTCGACCTGTGCGAAAAATATAACTTTTCTGGTGAACTAATTAAGTGTATCCCAGAACAGAAAGCAACCGAAAATTCCGCCTTATCTCAATCGTTGCAAGAGAGTTACATTGGACTAATTCCATTCAAATTAACACCACTAAAAACCGTCTCATCTGCCGGAATTTTTAGTGAGAAAATCAAGGACTTAGACGTCGCAATCATTGGCGTCCACGTCGAAAATCCTAACTCTACCTCCGAGAGAGTCCTACTTTCAAGCCTCAAAAACACGGCACTTTGGCTTTCAAACTATTTTAACAAACAAATTTAAGTCACAACTTTTTTCAAAACTGAATAATATCTTTTGTGACCCATTGCAAATTGAATTGGGTTAAATTTAGTTTTGGAGAAAAATTATGAACATTGCCATTGTAGGCGCAACAGGGAAAGTCGGCAGTAAATTTATTGAAGTTATAGAGGAAAGAAACATCAAAGCCGAAAATTTTTTCCTGTTCGCGAGCAGTAGAAGCGCTGGCAAAAAAATAAAGATATTTAACAAATTTCACATCGTTGAAGAACTCACACAAGAAAACATTTCAAATAAACAAATTGATTATGCTTTGTTTTCAATTGGGGCAAAACTCTCCAAAGAATTTGCTCCAGTTTTTGTCCGCTTTGGTGCCGTTGTAATTGACAATTCGAGCGCATTTCGGCGCGAAAAATCGGTGCCACTTGTCGTGCCCGAAGTGAATAATGAGGATATTTTGCTTCACAAAGGCATAATTTCAAACCCAAATTGCTCCACCATTTTGGCGGTCTTGCCACTAAAAGCCCTAGACGACAAGTACGACATCAAGCGCGTTATTTTTTCCACCTATCAGGCGGTCTCTGGCGCTGGGCAAAAGGGGACAATTGACCTAAAAAACGGCGAAAAAGGGAAGCCTCCAGAGAAATTTTTGCACCCAATTTACTCCAATCTCATTCCCCATATCGACGATTTTTTGGAAAATGGGTACACCAAAGAAGAGGACAAAATGGAGTATGAAACAAAAAAAATTTTACACAAGAAGAACATAAAAATTACGGCGACTGCCGTGCGCGTTCCAATTTTTAATTGCCATAGCGAGAGTATAAATGTTGAGTTTCGCCACGATTACAACTTAAACGACGTTCGGCGTGAATTGTCGAATTTTAAAAATGTAACAGTATTGGACGATGTAAAACGCAACGTCTACCCTATGCCCATTTTGTGTGACGGCAAAGACGGCGTGTATGTGGGCAGAATTCGCCGAGATTTTTCTTGCAAAAATGCCCTAAATTTTTTTGCCGTAAACGACAATATTAGAAAGGGCGCAGCCACGAACGCTGTGCAAATTTTACAGAATCTACTAGAATTTAAAAAGGAAGATAAACTATGAAAAACGTCGTATTTTCGGGCAGTTGCACTGCAATAATAACTCCGATGAAAAATGGCGAAATCGACTTTGAAAGCTTTGGAAAATTGATTGAATATCAAATTTCGGGCGGTGCCGACGCTCTTGTCGTCCTTGGAACAACGGGAGAACCGAGCACACTTTCAAACACTGAACGCGACGAGATTATCACTTTTTCAAAAGAAAAAATAGCAAAGCGGGCGAAATTTATCGTCGGCACGGGCGCAAATGACACAAAAAAAGCGGTGGAGCAAAGTATGCGCGCGCAAGAACTTGGCGCAGACGCACTTTTGGTCGTCACACCATACTATAATAAATGTACGCAAAATGGACTTATAGAACACTATAAAATCATCTCAAATGCCGTCAGGATTCCAATCATTGCCTACAACGTGCCGTCACGAACAGGAGTGAATATTTTGCCCGAAACCGCAGTGAAACTTAGTCAAATCGACAACATTTGTGGCATAAAGGAAGCAAGCGGGGACATTTCACAAATAATGACTTTGTGCAAATTTCTAAAGGGTAAAATGGCGGTGTATTCTGGCGACGATAATTTGAATTTTTTGTTTTTGCTTTTGGGCGCTTTGGGCGTCATCAGCGTCACGGCAAACGTCCTTCCAAAGGAAGTTAAACGCCTGACCTCACTCGTATTTTCTAAAAATCTCGAAAAGGCGCTCGAACAGCACGAGAAATTGCTTTCAATAAACAAAATTCTATTTATCGAGGTCAATCCAATCCCCGTGAAATTTGCCTGCAGTCTTCTTGGTCTTTGCGAAAACGAACTGCGCCTGCCACTTACGCCGATTGAAATTGCTCACAAACAAGCGGTGATAGACAGCTTAAAAGAATTTAAAGAGTTTTAAAATTTTAATGAAAATGTCATTGGGCTCAACCCTTTGACATACATAAAAGGGGAAAAATTGAAAATTTTAATCAACGGGTTTTACGGCAAAATGGGGCAGAAATTGTATGCATTGTCCAAAAAATATGATGACATAAAAGTCGTTTGTGGCGTGGATACCCTTGAAAAAATTGGCGAAATATGTGACTGTCAAAATGTTCAAGTATTTAGCGACATATTTCAAACGAGTAATAATTTTGACGTCGTCGTGGATTTTTCGTCTGCATCTGCCACAAAAAATATTTTAGAATTTTGCGTCTTAAAAAAAATTCCTCTAGTTATTGCCACCACGGGGCACACGAAAGAACAGGAAGCGGAAATAGAGCGCGCTAGTAAAATTGTACCCATAATGAAATCCGGAAATTTCAGCCACGGCGTTTGGCAATTTATCAATATCGTAAAATATGCCACGAAAAACCTTAGTGATTTTGACATCGAAATCATTGAAACGCACCACGCATGCAAGATAGACAGCCCCAGCGGAACGGCAAAAACTATGTTTGACACAATAAAATCCGTGAGGTCTAACGCGAAAATGGTGGCGGGCAGAAACGAGAATTCGTCCCCGCGTGAGAAGAACGACGTCGGCGTCCACTCAATTCGTGGGGGCTACGTTTTTGGCGAGCATAGCGTGATGTATTTTAGCGAAAACGACACAATCACAATCTCTCATTCGGCGAGCTCTTCAGAGGAATTTGCAAAAGGCGCACTGCACGCCTGCAAGTTTGTTTTGGCACAAAAATGCGGACTTTTTGGGGTAAAAGACCTATTTAATGAAAATTAACACATAAACAAAATAAACAAAATAAACGCTTATATAAGGTGAAAAAATGACCAAAAACATATCAAAATACACCCAAAACCCTTTCGAAAACACTTCGAAAACACTT
>CAYJEF010000051.1:0-1059 GCA_964369125.1 uncultured Christensenella sp. | reverse complement strand
CAAAATCACTCCAAAATCACTTCAAAATCACTTCAAAAACACTCCAAAATCATTCCAAAATCACTCCAAAATCGCTCAAAAACGGGTCAAAATTGATTATTAATATTTCAAAAGTTGTTTGTAAGTTTGGTGGGTCGTCGCTCTCCTGTGCAGAAAATATAAAAAAAGTTGCCGAGATTATAAATGAAAATCATAGGCAGTTTATTGTCGTGTCTGCACCGGGTAAAAGAAATAAGACCGATACAAAAATTACCGATCTTCTTATAAATTGTTTTAAATTAAGCACCCAAAACAAAGATTATTCCGCGGAGTTTACAAAAATTACCTCGAGATTTTTGGAAATTGCCCAAGAATTGGGTGTTGAAATTGACCTTAAAAATGATTTTTGTAAACTTGAAAGCGAGATAAAACTTGCGAAAAATTACGATTTTGTTATATCAAACGGTGAGTTTTTTTGTGCCAAAATCTTTACAAAATTTTTGGGTTATGAATTTCTTGACGCAAAAGAATTTTTGATTATAGGTGACGATGATGAAGTGGATTTGGTGGAGTCAAAAAAACTTTTTATTTCGAAGATTACTGCGGTGAAAAAATACGTAATTCCGGGGTTTTATGGCGTTAGCAAAAATGGAATTATTAAAACATTTTCGCGTGGTGGTTCGGACATAACTGGCGCTATTGTAGCCGTTCTTTCGGGTGTGAAAATCTACGAAAACTATACCGACGTAGACGGATTTTTATCCGCAAATCCGCAAGTTGTGCCCGAGCCAAAACTCAAAAAAATTCTCTCATACGACGAGATTCGCGCGCTGTCGTATTTCGGGGCAAATGTCCTGCACTCAAACTGCGTGCAATTTTTGAAACAAAACGATATTGTTTTGAACCTTAAAAACACATTCAACCCGACTTGTTCTGGCACTTATATTTTGCCTAAAACGAAAATATCAAAAGAACTCGCGGGAATTTCTGGCGGGGAAAATTATGCCGTGATAAAAATTACAAATTATGAAATTCATTTGAACACTCAAGTAATTACTATAATAAATAATATATTAAAAC
>CAYJEF010000050.1:0-5053 GCA_964369125.1 uncultured Christensenella sp. | reverse complement strand
AAGAAAGAGGGCGAAAGTAACTTTGCAAAAGAAATCGAAAAACAAACAATGGCACAATCCAGCGCCTCACAAGGCGCAATGAAAGGTCTTGAGGAGAAAATGGACAATGTTGCAAAAGGCATTGAATCTATGGTGAATCTATTTAGACAATCTTCCTCTAACAGCGATAGAGAAAAACAAAAAGAAAAAGACAAAAAAGAGGAAGAAAAATAATAAACTAAATAGTTTTAAAACTTTGCCATACATTAGGCTAAAAAATCTTTAGAGGTAGATATGATAAATTACATTCCTAAAAAAATATCGGTCAAAATGGAATTTGTTAAGGGCATTACGCTGTCCGACATTATTGTTGGCGCCATCTCTTTTGCCGGTGCCGTAGTGCTGATTGTCAGCAACCTGCCGTATAACTGGTATATCGCTATTGGTTGGTTGTCTATTTGTTTTATGATGTTTTTGAAAATAGAGGACGATTTACGGCTTTATAGTTCGCTTGGGCTTACTGTTAGATTTTTGGCATTTAAGAAGAAATATAACAAGTCCGACGTGGACAAGAAGACTGGACGACTGAAGATTAAAAATATCATTCCATACGAAGGCATTTTGAAGGATAAATTTATTGATTTTAAAGAGTATTTTGGTATGGTTATGGAGATTAAACCCATTGAATTTGGGCTCCTTGCCACAGACAAACAAGATATGGTTATTAAATCTTTTGCAAATGCACTTAGGCGTATTAACAACGACCAAACTGCCAGCATTATCAAGGTTAGCAAGGCGCTCGTATTCGACGACTACATTGCCGAAGAGGACAAAAAATACGACCGTCTTATGGAACTGCAATATGAAGGCGAGATGCAGATGGAGGAGATTGACGCGCGCGCGCGAGTTTTTGAAACGCGTGTGAGGCAACTGGAGAATTTTAACCGCGAGGAAAAAGTGTATAGAGACGCGTTTTATTTCGTGGTGTATGACAAAGACAAAGACACGCTGGAATCTACGATAAACGGTATAATTAACACTCTTGGCAACAGCATTGTGCCTATAATTTGCAAGAGGCTGGACGGCAAGCAACTGGCGGTGTTTTTGAAGGCAAACTACACGCGGTATTTCGACGAGCGCGACCTTGAAAGTATTCCACAAAACCAATTTGTCAACTGGGCAATCCCTCAAGAAATCAAGTTTGCGACCACAAAATATGTTATTGACAAGCAACCATACCGCTCGTTTACCGTCACGGACTACCCAACCAAAGTGGCAGGCGGTTGGGGCGCGGCGTTTTTCTTGATGGACAGGACGAACATTATTATGAATTTCAAACCAATTCCAAAGGGCATTGGCGAGAGGAAAATTGACAAGTCCATTATTGAAATGGAAACCAAGATGGAGAATCAATATAAGAGCAGTAAGCAGGTGGAAAATGAACTGCAATACAGCAGTTTAAAGGAACTTTTGCAGATGCTCAAGTCCAGCAACGAGCAGTTGTTTGAAGTGAACACGCACCTTGTTTGCGAGGAATCTGCAAAGAAGGAAGTGCGTGCTGTTTTGAAGCAAAACGGGTTTAGATACACCGAAATGTTCGGGCGTCAGGTCGACTCGTTTATCAGCCGAAATATATCTGCACTTGACACCATTAAGCAACACAAAAGAGAACTCCCAACCACAACTCTCGCGTCCGTTTTCCCTTTCATTTCTGGAGCACTTCTCGACGAAAAGGGGATTTACATCGGCGCAAACGAATACCCCGTGCTTGTTGATTTCTTTAAGCGTGATAGGGAGAGGGCAAACAGCAACGTTATGATTATTGGCAAGTCAGGCGGTGGAAAATCTTTCGCAACGAAGATGCTCCTTACAAACTTGGCGTGCGACAACAGCAAAGTCTTTATTCTTGACCCCGAGGACGAATACACGCCTCTTTGCTATAATATGCGCGGGAAATTTATTGACGTAGGCTCCTCGCAACGTGGGCGGTTTAATCCGTTCCACATTATGACGTCTTTGCAAACAGACGAGGGCGGGGAGGACGACTCCTATTCCACACATTTGCAATTTTTGGAGGAGTTTTTCCGTGTCGTTTTGCCAGGGATTCCGTCCGACGCTTTTGAACTTTTAAACGCGCTCACAATTGAAGTTTACAAGGAAAAGGGTATCGATTCAAACACGCCACTAACGAAATTAAAGCCCGAGGACTATCCAATTTTTGATGATGTGTCGACTTTGGCGCGCAAGAAAATGGACAAGGAGAAGGACGAGTATATGCACGCGACGCTCCAAACTGTTCTAACATATATCTCAAAATTCTCTTCGGGCGGGCGAAACAGCAACCTTTGGAACGGACCAATGTCCATTGCGACAAAGGAAAATTTCGTAACGTTCAACTTCCGTTCGCTTCTTGCAAACAGGAACCAAACTATTGCAAACGGGCAGATGCTCTTAGTGTTCAAATACCTTGACAACGAAATTATCAAAAACAAAGACTTTAATGACAAATATCGTGCTAACAGGCATATTATCGTCGCCGTCGACGAGGCGCACGTGTTCATCAATCCAAAGCACCCAATCGCTCTGGAATTTATGGCGCAAATGGCAAAGCGTATCCGTAAATACAACGGAATGCAAATAGTCATCACTCAAAATATCAAGGACTTCGTGGGTAGCGTGGATATCCAAAGGCAATCCACCGCAATTATAAACGCCAGCCAATACTCCTTCATTTTCTCCTTGGCGCCAAACGACATTTCCGACCTTATCGAACTGTATAGAAACGCGGGCGGAATCAACAAGGAGGAGCAGGATAACATAGTCACGGCAGGCGTCGGGCAATGCTTTTTGATCACCAGCGCGACGTCGAGAACTTCCGTTAAGATTGAAGCTAATGAGACTGTAGTTAAACTGTTCTCTTAACACATTTAATATCTTTTAAAATTAAATATATTTGTGCAAAACGCCTAAAAATTTTTCCTATTGAAAATTTCTTTTAATTGTGTTAAAATACTATAACAATTTTAAGGAGTATTTTTATGGGAATTTTTTCATATACTCAAAAACAAATTAATCAGAAGTTCGCAAAAGCCTTTATTAACTATCTTGGAGGGAGTAAGCTTGTTGCGGAAGAAACTGCCACAGACGCCTCCACTCTTCGATTTTTAAGGGAAAAGAGTTTCTTTGAAAGCGCTGATCTTGGTTCTTTAAACAATTATAATGATGAAGAATTGTTTAAACTTGCTGTTTTATTTAATAAGGGTAAGAAAAACGAAGATTTTAGCAACTTTTTTGATTTTGCCGCGCAAAAAAATCCAAATTTTGCAGTTAAAGGAGAGACAGTAGAAAACTTTGCACGCAGATATAGTGATTTTGTCACTAATACAGCCAAAGATCAAGATGAACAATTAAAACAGAAGCGTAAATTAAAAGATTCTCCACCAAATGACTTAACGCTAAGCAGTTTAGTTAATAAGTTTGAGACATTTAGTTTGTTTAAAAACGATATTGGTAAAGTCTTAAAAAATCCAAGCAAGACCTCTATGAGAGAGGTTATGGCGATGTTTAGTGGCGCAAAAGCTGTGAGTGATTTTTACTTTGATAGTCAAAGTGCTATTAACCACTATAATGACGTCATTCAACGCGTAATGTATGAGGATAAATATAAGAAAGTTGAGCAATATGTAAAAAAGGCAAAGAGCGACAAGTCTCAAAAGAGCAAAAAAGACGACGAGATTAAGGGTAGATCGCGTATCTTTGACGGAACAAGGCCAGAAGATGAAAAACCAAAAAAACAAGCCAAAGATAAAAATGAACAAGAACCAGAAAAAATTGTCGTTATGCAGAAAACTGACGACAAAACTCTTTCGCCAGAAATACTAGAAGATTTGGAAAAAATGGGCGTCGATACAAGCGAGTTAAAAAATCTTCTCACAAAAGAAAACACCGTGAAATACTATCTTGCACGAAAGAGCAAAGCCTCCATTCAAGACATCAAAGACATCACCTACGTCGACGAGAGAATTAGAAGCATTATGCTTGCGCCTGCGTTTAAAGCGTATTTTGGCATTGACGAAAATAAGTTTAGTGAAACTAAAATGTCCGAAAAACAAAAAAAATTATTTAGAGTTCTAGCCGATCCAAACGCCAAGGAATTTCCTAAACTTTTAACTCGTGCCGAGAATTACTCTATTATTGTAAAAAATATTCTAATGGATTCTTACAATAATTATGTAAATGAACCAGATATAGATTTTGTGCAATTAGATAAATTCCAAACGGAACTTATAAAACAACTTCTTTCGTCCAATGCCCTTGCACAAACTGATTATAACAAGTTTGTAAGTCAGTTTTTGTCCTGCGCATTTGAGCCTAGTGTCAGAAAAGAACTTATAGCTTTCAACCACTATCCAAAAATAAAAGCGAACAATCCTGCTGACAAAATCTTTAGCGAAGGGTATGTGCGCCTGAAAGACGAAATTTTATATGTTGAAAAAATTCCAGCCGTAATACCTGATATAATAAACGGCAAATATTCATTTAAAAATGCGTTTCCATATTTCCAATCCACTTCTGACCTTGAACATTTTAAAGATGAACTAAAGCGAACATATGGTTGCAACGTCGATAACTTTGACCCAAATAAAGACATTATATTAGGAAACAACCCAATTTTAAATGGTCTCCACAAAGCGTCAAGTCAAAACAAGAGCGAGATTTTGGCAAAAATTAACGATTCGCAAATCACTCGTGATTTCATTAGATCAGATAAAGCATACACCGAAGCAGAATTGAAGAAAATTTATGAACAGGTGCCGGTTAAAAATGCCGACTATTCTCTCTTTAAAGGCGAGACTTTCTATAAGAATGCGAGAGAAGAGGGGTATAATGCTGCTCAAAAGAAATATTATGATCTTTTGATGCAAGAAACAAAAAATAAACAACAACAGAAAGAACAATCAGAACAACCAACGGGACAACAGCAAGAAGAACAAGGACAACAAACACAAGAACAATCTGTGGAAGAGCAATCTGCGGAACAAAAAACTCAAGCGAAACCAGCAGAAGAGCAATC
>CAYJEF010000049.1:0-5120 GCA_964369125.1 uncultured Christensenella sp. | reverse complement strand
AAGTACAGCAAAAAAGAGATTTATTTTAAAAAAGTCGGGTTTGATTAAACGTGCAAAACAGGGAAGAAGACACAACCTTTCCGGCAAAACCACTGCCCAAAAGCGTGGACTAAGACAAGGCACCTATGTCAGCAAAACGCAAGAGAAAACAATCAAACTTTTGGTCAAGAGTTAATAGGAGAGAACAAAAATGAGAATAAAAAGAGCAGTAAATAAAAACAAACACAAAAGAGCAATTTTGAAACAAACAAAAGGCTTTTGGGGCACAAAGAGTAAACTTGTGAGGGTCGCAAATCAGGCACTTATGAAGAGTTTGCAATATGCTTATATCGGCAGAAAACTTAGAAAGAGAGATATGCGCCAACTCTGGATCGCTAGAATTAATGCTGCATGCAGAATAAATGGACTCAGTTATAGCAAGTTTATGAATGGACTGAAAGTAAAAAACATCAACCTTAACCGCAAAATTCTTGCAGACATGGCTGTGAATGACAAGAACGGTTTTGCCAAACTCGTCGAACAAGTGAAGGCATAAGTTTTTTGAAAGGAATTTCAGGTGGAAATAATCACTTCAACCAAAAATCCTATTGTCGCAAAGACTATTAAAATAAAGTTGGACGAAATGAAGTCGCAACTTTTCCTTGAAAACACAAAACTTATTCGCGAGGCAATTATCTCAGGGCTTGAAGTCGAATATTTTTTGGTGGAGAAGTCAAAATATGACTATTTTAAAGGGATTTTTGGCAAAAGTTTTGAGAATAAACTTTATATAGTCAGCAGTATTGTTATAAATAAAGTTTGTGACACTAAAACTCCGCAAGGTATTGTTGCTGTGGTGAATTATAAAGGTCAGAAACTTGGTGAAATTTCGAGCAACTTTCTTGTGCTTGATTCACTTCAAGACCCGGGAAATGTGGGCACAATAATTCGTTCGGCTTCTGGCACGAGTTTTAGGGACATAATTTTGATAAATTGTGTGAATTTCTTGGACCAAAAGGTTGTGAGAAGCACGATGGGCGGGATTTTTAAACAAAATTTATATGCTTTTAAGACCCGTGAAGAATTTTTGACATATTACAAAACCAAAAAATATCCGCTTTATGTGGCAGATATGCAGGGCGAAAACTTGTTTAATTTCAAAAAACCATCTTCGCCATATGGCGTTATTGTTGGAAATGAGGGTAAGGGAGTTTGTGAAGAACTTAAGGTTCTTGCGACGAAAGCTATCACAATTCCAATGAAAAATGGTCTTGAATCACTGAATGTTGGGGTAAGTTGTTCGATAATTATCTATTATTTAGACAATTTAAAATAAATTATCGTGGAAATTAAAAGTTACAAATATAATAAATAAAGGAGAAAAGATATGATTTCTGCAGGAGAATTTAGGAAAGGCGTTACATTTGAATTTGACGGAAATATTTTCGTCGTTGTGGATTTTTTGCACGTTAAACCGGGTAAAGGCGCCGCTTTCGTTCGTGTTAAGATGAAAAATATCATTTCTGGGCAAGTTCTCGAGAGAACATTTAACCCAACTGAAAAGGTGGAAGAAGCCAAAATTGAGAGAAAACAAATGCAATTTCTCTATAACGAAGGCGATATTTATTACTTTATGGACACCGAAACTTTCGACCAAATTCCTTTTAACTATGAACAAGTGCAAGATGCGATGAAATATGTCGTGGATAATATGAATGTCTCTGTTCAATTTTACAAGGGAAAGGCATTTATGGTGGAGCCTCCAATGTTTGTGGAACTTTTGATTACAAACTGCGACCCTGGGCTTCAAGGCGACACTTCAAAATCTTCGGGCAAACCTGCTACACTTGAGACGGGATTTACCATTTCTGTGCCACTTTTCGTTAATCAAGGCGACAGAATTAGGGTGGACACTCGAACTGGCGAATATATGGAAAGAGTGTAAAATATTTTCTTTTTATGATGAAATAACAATACTTTTGGGGTATTGTTATTTTTTTTGTCCGTTGTGATTTTTTGCAATTTTGCCAAAGTATATATAGGCAAGAGGAATAAAAGTATGTTTGACAAACTCTTTCCAAAATTCTTTTCGGACGCATTAAACTGTTGCCCCGTATCAAAAATTAACGAAATTCGACTGAGAATAAACAGAAAAATTGTTGTCGCGGTGGGCGGGAAGTCGTATTTTTTGAGCACTGCGGGATTGAGCGGAAACGCGGACAAAGCGCTTGTTGCCGACAAAAACTTACTTGTCGAAGTGTTTAAGAATGCTTGCGAAAATTCTGTTTATGCATTTACAAATCAAATTAAAAACGGTTTTATTACAATCAAAAGTGGAATTAGGATTGGCATTTGTGGCGAAGCGGTTTGGGAGAAAAATAACCTAAAGACTTTAAAAAATATTAGCAGTCTTGTTGTGCGTGTTTCTCGCGAAGTCAAAGGTTGCTCGATTCCAATTTTGAACAATTTGTTCCTCCAAAATTTCCAAAATACGCTCGTTATTTCTCCCCCAGGCGCCGGGAAAACGACGCTTATTCGGGATATTATCTATCAATTATCTCAGAAAAACTATTGTTATAACGTTCTTCTTGTGGACGAACGCTTCGAGATTGCAAACGCTTACGAGGGAACCCCCACTCTTGATGTTGGGAATTTTTGCGATGTTCTAAGTGGAGTTGGCAAAAATTTTGCGTTTGAAAACGGCATTAGAAGCCTAAAGCCTGACATTATTGTTTGCGATGAGATTGCGGGTGAGCGCGATTACAACTCTATTTTGACTGCAAGTTGTTGCGGGGTGAGTTTGCTTGCCAGTATTCACGCAAAAGACCTTGAAGATTTGAAACGTAAGAAGGACTTCGAGGAAATTTTGTCTCGCAAAGTATTTTCTCGGTTTATTGTATTGTCGTTGCGTGAAGGTCCCGGCACCATCGAAGGTGTTTACGACGAAAATATGAGGTATATCGCAGAGTGAAAGTAATTTTGCTGTTGATTATGGTCGTTTGCATTGTTCTAATTGGGCTAATGATAAACAATTATTACAAAGACAGGCGAAATTTTTTCGTAAATTTGTGCAATTTTTGCGATACATTAAAGGTAAATATCTCATATTCTCAAAACAAACTAAATGAAATAATTTTTGATTTCAAGAGAACTTGCGATAAGGATTTTAGTAATTTTCTCACAAAATTTCAATTGACTTTAAACGATAATTCCACGTCGCTAGACTTAAGTTCTACGCTAAAAATTTTAAACGACAAGGAAAAGCAGGACGTATTGAAATTTTTTTCTTGTCTTGGGAGTCTTGGTGTGGACGAGGAAATTGAAAAAATTGTTCTAAACAAAAACACTTTTTGCAAAATAAAAGACAAGTGCGAGGAACAAAAATCCAAACTTTCACCACTTTATATAAAACTGTTTATTGTTCTGGCGCTGGGGGTTTTAATTATATTTTTGTAGGGAGATTAAGAAAATGGATTATAGCGTCATAATAAAAATCGCGGCGATCGGCATTTTAACTGCAGTCGTGTCACAGGTTTTAAAAAATATTGGCAAGGACGAAATTGCCACTTTTGCCACTCTTGCAGGGCTCGTTATCGTCCTAATTATGTGTGTGAATATGATAAGCGAATTGTTTGAGACTGTAAAACGGCTTTTTTTGATGTGAGAGGGCTCATGGAAATTTTCAAAATTATTGGCATTGGACTGCTCACTTCTATTGTCGCGACATTAATTAAACAAATTCGTCCCGAATTTTACATTGTTGTGATTTTGTCGGGCAGTGTTGTGATGCTTATGATGATTGTCAACCAATTGCAAACGCTTTTTGGTTACTTTCTTTCAATTTTTGGACAAACTGGGCTGGACTATGAATTGTTTGCTAGTATTTTAAAAATTTTGGGCGTAGGGTATTTGACAGAATTTGCAAGTGGAATTTGCGTGGATTCGGGTAACGCGAGTATTGGCGATAAGATAATTCTTGCTGGTAAAATTTTAATTGTTGTTCTGTCTCTTCCAATCATCACGAGTCTACTGAATGTTATCATCGAGATTTTGCCATGAATAAAAACAAAATGATTTACATTGCAATAGTTTTGTTTTTAGCAGTGTCGTCGTTGGCATTTTTTTTGCTTTTTAACAGCGATAGTGGAGAGAATTATACGCAAAAGAAATGTATTTCCACCGTGTTTTGCGCTTTAAATAGCGAGGATAATCTTGATGAAAATGTTCAGAATCAACTTAACGACATAGATTTTGGCGGGCTCGATAACATTTTGAACAAACTAAATCGCGAAAAATCTGGGTTTTTTGGCGGAAATTCTTTTTTTGAAATAGTGATGAAATTTATAAATGCAAAGGATAGCGAATATTTTGATAATTTTCTATCCTACAGTTTTTCGATATTATTTGATAATATTATCGACCTTTTGCCTTATTTTGCGATAATTATCGCTCTTTGCATAATTTACAGCCTGATTTCTCAACTAAGTAGCGATAAAAATAAATCTCTTGGCAACCTCATTCATATTATTTGCTTTAGTTCGGTCGCCGTTATTGTTCTTAAAATTGTTGTGCAACTTTTAAACGATGTGTCCCTTACAATTTCGAGTGTAGAAAGTCAAATGGAAATAATTTTCCCGATAATTCTCACATTAATGACCGCAATCGGCAGTTCTGTGACGGCTTCGACTTTTCAACCGCTTCTTGTTATTTTAACGTCGGGAATAACAAAATTATTTGTTACTATTCTTGTGCCGATATTCATTTTCAGTGTTGTTTTTGGCGTGATTGGCAATCTTTCAAGCAACGTTCGACTGGATAAATTTTCGAAATTTTTCTCAAGTATGTTTAATTGGATTGTTGGCATAGTTTTTACGATATTTATTGCGTTTCTAACTCTTCACGGACTTACGGTGTCTAGTATTGATTCTATCTCACTAAAAACCGCCAAATATGCCATTCGCAGTTACGTCCCTGTCCTCGGTAGTTATTTGTCGGAGGGGATCAGTGTCATTATTGCAAGTAGTGTTCTTATCAAAAACGCCGTGGGAGTCGCGGGGCTGGTCCTTCTTTTTGCCACAATTTTTGCACCAATAATTAAAATTGTTATTGTAATTTTGCTCCTCAAACTTTGCTCGGCAATC
>CAYJEF010000048.1:0-5204 GCA_964369125.1 uncultured Christensenella sp. | reverse complement strand
GAAGAGGGCGAATACGACTGGCAAAATTTCGAGATTGCAAAATTTTCTTCACGCGGTCCCGCAGGAATGTTTTTTAAACCCGACCTTATCGCCCCAGCGGTGAACATTAAAGGCGCGTCGTTTAGCAAAGACTCAAAAGAATTTTATGTCAAAATGAGTGGAACAAGCGTCGCAACGCCTATGATTGCCGGCATTTGCGCTCTCATTCTTTCCAAAAATTCCACCCTTACGCCCGACCGCCTAAAAGTAAAACTCGTCAATAATTGCTATAAACTTACAAAGAATCGTAACGAGGAAGGTTTCGGCGTTCCTAACTTAACTGGGTTTTTTAGGTGAAAAACACTTGATTTTTGTGCCAAAAAACTTTTCTATGCAATAAAATCAAAAAGGTCTTTTTTATTTGACAATAATTTCAATTAAAAGATATAATATTTCTGTGTAAAAATATTTTTTGCATGGAGAAAATATGGCGAAAAGCGATGTCGCAATTCTTGATTTTGGCAGTCAAAAACTCACCATTCTTATTGGTCAAAGAGATGTCAATAACACCCTTAATGTTCGGGCGAAATTTTGCTCAAACTATGAAGGGTTTATGGACGGGGAGTTTATTGAGCCAAAGAACCTTGAAAGGGCAATTTCTGCCTGCGTTCAAGGCGTGCAAAGAGTGTGTGATGTCAAGATTACGTCTCTGACTGTTGGTGTCCCAACAGAGTTTTGTTTTTCAAAATGTTTCACGAACACGCAAACATTTTTAAAGCCAAAACGCATTACAAAGCGCGACATCGACGACCTTTATCTTGAAGCAAAAGTGGACTATCCAAACTTTTCTGTGTTAAATCAAGACTCGGTCTACTTCGTCCTTGGCGATAATGTAAAGGTCGCAAATCCTCTAAACAAGGTGGACAGCAAGATTTCGGCGTGCTTGTCGTTTGTGTATGTCAAAACGAATTTTGTCGTTAAAATTTCAAACATTTTAAACAAACTTGGCATAAACAAAGTCGCTTTCGTGTCGTCAATCTATGCGCAGAGCCTGTATATGTTCGAGGCGGACCAGCGCGACCACTATGTTTTGCTCGTCGACTGCGGTTACATAACCACTTCTGTTGCCCTCATTCGCGGGCGCGGAATCCTTAACCTTTCCAGTTTCTCACTTGGTGGCGGATTCATTTCGGCAGACTTAAGCAAGTGTCTGAAAATTTCCTTTCAATCGGCGGAGGAACTTTTGCGCAAAATTGTTCTGTCTATAGAACCCGGCGAGCAAGACGCCTATGACATTATGGTGGACGGACGTGTGGTGCCTATTTCAATGAAAGTGGCGAATGCCATTGTGGAGAGTAGAATTGAAATGATTGCGCAAGGAATAACGCGATGCTTTAACCTCTGGCAATACAACTTTCCGGATTTTATTCCTCTTAACCTAACCGGCGGAGGTTTGTCGCTTATTAAAGGTGCCAAAAATATCCTGTCTAAATTCGTGAATAAAAACATCGAAATCACAAATATAAACAATATGCAATATAACACCCCAAATTTCTCGTCGGCAATCTCTGTTTTAAACTATGCGGTGAACAATAAGGTCGGCAAAATTTTAAAATAAACAAACATTTATTAAATTATTTGGAGGAAAATATGTATTCATCAAACAGCATTAGTCAGGTGGCAAACATTAAAGTCGTGGGCATCGGCGGTGGCGGAAATAACGCCGTGAACCGAATGGTGGCGGCAAACATCACCAGTGCCGAGTTTGTTGCAATTAACACAGACAAACAAGCATTGCTTATGAGCAAGGCGACGCACCGAATCCAGATTGGGGAGAAACTTACTCGAGGTCTCGGCGCGGGAGCAGACCCAGAAATTGGTCAAAAGGCGGCGGAGGAGAGCAAAGCGGTAATCACCGAAATGCTCAAAGGTTGCGACCTCGTGTTCATCACGGCAGGTATGGGCGGTGGCACAGGAACAGGCGCTGCGCCAGTCGTGGCACAAATTGCCAAAGAAATGGACATTTTGACCATCGCCGTCGTCACAAAACCTTTTAATTTCGAGGGCAGAAAACGTATGGAGAACGCCGAGCGTGGCATTGAAAATCTCAAAAAATATGTGGACACGCTGGTCATTATTCCAAACGACAAACTTCTCAAAATCGTGCCAAAAGGGACGCCAATAGTGGAGGCATTTAGGTGTGCCGACGACGTTTTGCGTCAAGGTATTCAGGGTATCTCTGACCTTATTGTCACGCCAAGTCTCATCAACCTCGACTTCGCCGACGTCAAGACAATTATGAAAGACAAGGGGCTCGCGCATATGGGCATTGGCAGGGGCAAGGGCGAAAACAAGACTATTGACGCCGTTCGTCAAGCGGTGCAGAGTCCACTCCTTGAAACCAACATCGAGGGCGCGACTGGCATACTTTTAAACGTAAAAGGTGGGCTTGACCTTCCTATTGACGAGGTGAACGAAGCCGCAAATTTGGTGAGAGAAGTGGTCGATCCAAACTGCAACATTATCTTCGGCGCGGGTGTGGAAGATGCTCTATCCGAACAGGTGGAAATTACTGTAATAGCAACAGGATTTAAGAGCAAAAACGTTGAACAAAAACCAGAGGATATGCAAACGAATATGAGCGATTTTCCAAAGTTTGATTTCGAGAAATTTAGCCCAAAAGAACCTGTTTTAAAAGACAACGTGAGCGAACGCAAGAGTGACAATCTTTCGTCAGTTATTCACGTGGAAGATGACGATCATATCCCTCCATTTTTGAGTAAACTTAGAAACAATAAATAAAACAAACTAAAAATGACTTCAAAATACAAAAGAAGTCATTTTTTATTTTTATTGTATATATTACTAATTCTAAAAAAATACGAAATAACAATATAATGTAATTATGACAAATTACATAGAAGACACATTATTTTTAAATTTTATTTCCTCACTCTCTGTCTTTGTTTTGTCCCAAAAAATTGTAGGGCAAAAGACGTGTTTTATACGGACTTTTTTTGTCTCATTTATTTGTTTAATTGCGCCCATACTTGAAATATTTTTTAACATTTCGCTTGTGTATATTATTGTCGTCAAAATCATTCTATATTTTATTATTTCGTGCCTTTTGGTGGAGCGGTATAATGCAAAATCATTTCTATTTTTGTCGGTTGTAATAATTATATTAAGCCCAGTTTATTATTTTGCAACAGAGTTTACAAAAGTATTTTTTGCAAATGAAAACATATTATTTTTCGCGCAATTTTTCTTGCTATATTTATGTTTTGCGATTTTTTATAGTGCCTTCAAGCAGTTTTATAAACGAAGAAAACTCGCCAATTTTTATTATGACCTAACAATAAACTATAAGGGCAAAAATCATTTTGTTAGGGCGTATCTAGACAGCGGAAATTTACTGCAAGACGACGAAACGGGGCTGTCAATTTTGCTTTTAAACTTCGCCACTTTTCATAAAATTTTTTGCAAAAATGCTACTGTTTTGGACTATCTTCAAAA
Organism: uncultured Christensenella sp.; assembly: GCA_964369125.1. Classification (GTDB taxonomy): domain Bacteria; phylum Bacillota; class Clostridia; order Christensenellales; family UBA1242; genus UBA7862. The sequence continues at coordinate 1,709 of CAYJEF010000048.1, read as the reverse complement.
CCGACTCGACAGAAAACTTGACGGCAAATACATAAATTTTTCCACAGTTAACTCTCAGTCAAAAATGTTCGTTTGCTATGTCGACAAAGTTTTTGTTAACGGATTAAAAGAGGACGAATTGAGTTTACTTGTTGGACTATCTTCAAACTTTTGCATAAGCGGTTGTGACGCACTCTTAAGTCCGCTTGCGTTGTAGTTGGCACAAAAATCAATTAAAATCGAACTAAAAAAGGAGTTTAAATGAAATTAATTAAGGTTGTAAAGAAGTTACTTCAAAAAATCTTTTGCAAAAATTATTTTGAAATCAAGGAAAAACTTGTCGCTTTCATCTCGGGCAAAGAGGCACTTCCACGCACATTGACTGTCGAAGAAGAAGTCATAATTTTGGATAGGCTCAGAAACAAAGATGAGAGCGCGAAAATGGAACTTATTGAGCACAATCTTCGCCTTGTCGTCTATATTGCAAAAAAATTCGACAACACTGGCATTGAACTGGACGACCTTATTTCTGTTGGTGCGATTGGGCTTATTAAAGCGGTGCAGTCGTTTGATGTGGAAAAAAATATAAAACTGGCGACTTATGCGTCGCGTTGCATCGAAAACGAAATTTTGATGTTTGTGCGCAAAAGGAGCAAGCAAAATTACGAAGTGAGCATCGACGAACCGCTCAACTTCGACAAGGACGGCAATGAACTATTACTCTCAGACATTCTTGTTAATGATAACGATAATATGATAGCAGAAATGGAGAAAAACAACGAAAAAATCCTTTTGTGGAACGCGGTGCGTAAATTGAGTCAGCGCGAGCAAAAAATTATGGAACTGCGTTTTGGGCTGTTGGGTGGCGACGAGAGCACACAAAAGGAAGTGGCGGATATGCTGGGAATTTCGCAAAGTTACATTTCGCGGATTGAAAAAAAGATACTTTCACGCCTTAAAAAGGACCTTATAAAAGCAAATTCAAACTAATAAACGCGACTAAATAAAACTTTTTTTAATTTCTTCCAGGGCGTTTTTTTCAAGACGACTGACTTGCGCCTGAGAAATACCCACTTGTGAACTTATCTCGACTTGCGTTTTGCCGAGGAAATATCTTAGCCACAATATTTCTTTTTCGCGACTTTTTAGCCCGTTTAATGCTTCTTTTAGTGCCACGTGCTCGATAAATTCGTCGCTACTATTTTTCACGTCCTTTATTTGGTCCATAACTTGCACGCTTTCTTCGCTGTCGTTATACACGCTTTCATACAGCGAAATTGGCTCCGAAATGGCGTCTAAGGCGTTTAAAACCTCGCGAAGTTTAAGCCCCGCCTCCTTTGCAATTTCGTCTAGGCGAGGTTCGGTGGGCGAACTTTTAGACAGTTTGTCGCGCGCTTGCAGTGCTTTATAAGCAACGTCTCTAAGGCTCCTGCTGACACGGACGCTGGAATTATCACGGAGAAATCTCCTTATTTCGCCTATTATCATTGGAACGGCATAGGTGGAAAACTTAACGTTAAAATTCTCGTCAAAATTGTCCATTGCCTTTATAAGCCCCACAAACCCCACTTGAAAAATGTCGTCTACGTTGTCCTTTTTCGTGGCAAACCTTTTTACGACGCTAAGCACAAGGCGCATATTTGAATATAAAAACAACTGGCGCGCACTCTCGTCACCACTTTTTAATTTCTTCATTAAAGTAGCAATTTCCACTGCTTTAAGTTTGGGAA
>CAYJEF010000047.1:0-5243 GCA_964369125.1 uncultured Christensenella sp. | reverse complement strand
GATATATGTCATATATAATGCTATAATTTTTATCGTAAATATACTCTAATAGGAGTTTATATAAATGGCTGACCTTTTTGACACTTGGCTTGTGAATAAATACATAGCGCACCGCGGGCTTCATAGTGAAACCCACCCCGAGAACAGTATGTCCTCGTTTATGCTGGCTATCGAGCACGGTTATGGCATCGAATTTGACATTTGCCCCCTTGAGGACGGCACGCCTGTGGTTTTCCACGACGAGACTATGATGCGACTGACCGGCAAAGACGGCTATATCCGCAAGATTAAGGACGTGGAAGAACTCAAAAAATACACGCTAATTAACGAGAAAGGCAAGGATACGGGCGAAAAAATCCCAACTTTGCAGGAAGCGCTTGACCAAATAAACGGGCGCGCGCCACTTCTCATTGAGATTAAAGATTACAATATGAACAGCAATTTTGAGCGCATTGTTTTGGAAGTTGTCAAAAATTATAAGGGCGAATTTGCCATAATGAGTTTTAATCCAATTACTCTAAAATGGTTTAGAATGAACGCTCCAGATATTTTGCGCGGACAACTGGCGTGCTCTATGAAAGGCAAGAAAATGAACTTTTTTAAAAAGTGGATTTTGAAGAAAATGGCGCTGAATAAGTCACATTCTCAGCCTCATTTCATAGCATATAAGTGGGACGAAGTGCCAAACAGATATGTAAAACGGTTCAAAGAATTGCCCCTTCTCGTGTGGGCAGTGCCCAGCCAAACGGCATATATGAAAGTGGCGAAACATTGCGACAATATCATTTTTGAACACTTCGAACCAAGGATTTAGTTTAATTTTTGTAATTAAAAAATATCGCTAAAAATCTGCGATGTTTTTTTGTATTTTTGTTTTTATAACTATTTTTTTGACTTGTCGTCAAACATAAACTTCTTGCGTTTGAGGTCACGCTCTCTGCCGTTAGTTGAAGGCGTGTAGTAAATGTGGTCTTTTATGGAAGAGGGCATATATTGTTGCTTTATATAACCGCCGAATTCGTGTGGATATTTATAACCCGCCGTTTTGTCGTCGTTTATTGAAGGGTGATTTTTCATATTGTTTGGAACAATGTCGTCCTTGGCGTTTTCGACATCGCTTCGGGCGCGGGACATTGCCATATACACGCTGTTTGATTTCTCCGCCTCGCACGCATAGATTATCGCGTGAGACAGCGACAAAAAGCACTCCGGAGGTCCCAACTTTTCGCAACTATATAGCGCGCAACTAGACAAAAGTAGCGCGTTTGAATCCGCCATTCCAATGTCCTCACTGCTGTGTGCAATGAGCCTACGTGCAATAATTCGTGGGTCGCAACCAGACGAGAGAAGCCTGTGTGCATAGTAAAGCGCCGCATCGCTGTCACTCCCGCGAACACTTTTGCAAAAGCACGACAGGAGGTCATAAAACATCGTAGAATCAACGCTCATCGGCATTTTGCCAATGCTCTGCATCGCGATTTCTTTCGTTACAACTATTTTCTTGTCGAGATTTAGATTAGTGGTCTTGACCGCGAGTTCGAGTCCGTTAAGTGCCTGCCTGACGTCCCCGCCACTGGAAAACGCAAAATACTCGCAGGCGTCGCTTTTTAGTTCGATGTTAAGCGCCCCAAGACCTTTGTCTTTGTCGACTACTGCCCGCTTCAAAACCACCACAATGTCGTCTTGTTCGACGGGTTTAAACTCGAAAACTCGGCAACGCGACACGATGGCACGCGTCATACTCGTGTATGGATTTTCCGTCGTGGAGCCAATGAAAATTATGTGCCCCTGCTCCATTGCCGCCAACACGCAGTCACTCTGCGCTTTCGACCACCTGTGACATTCGTCGAGAAAAAGATAGGTCCGTTTGCCGAAAAGTTCAAAGTCTTTTTTTGCTTTCTCTATGCACGCTTTTGCCTCCGCCACACCACTTGAAACGGCGTTGAGTTCCTGCATAATTCCTTCACAAGTGCTGGCTATTATGTGCGCAAGCGTCGTTTTACCAGTTCCCGGCGGACCATAAAAAATGCAACTGCCCAGCACCCCCGCGCGAATGGCACGATCTAGGAGCGAATCCTTGCCCACAATATGCTTTTGCCCCACGAATTCGTCCAAGGTCTTTGGGCGCATACGCTGTGCCAGCGGTTGCTGGTGATTAAACTGTGAAATGTATTCCATATGTGCATACTAGCACATCTCGCCCGAAAATTCAAGCAATTAAAAACCAACACAAAGCACAATTATTTGGCGTAAAATTGCAATTTTTGACAATTTTAAACATATATTTGTGTGTGCGAGGTAAAAGATGATTGTTGAAAGTTTCATTGTTTACATGAATAAAATTATGCTCTTTTCCGCATATGTAAACAACGCTTCAAACTTCCCAAAGCCCCTCTCTGCTGACGAAGAAAAATCCTGCTTTGACGCCTATCACCGTGGAGATAAAATCGCCAAAGACAAACTCATCGCCCACAATCTTCGCCTAGTCGTGCATATTGTAAAAAAATATTCGGGTGCTGCCGAGAGCGACGACCTCATTTCAGTGGGGTCAATTGGGCTTATTAAAGCGGTGAATACATACAGTCAAGACAAAAACACGCAGTTTTCCACCTACGCCGCGAGGTGTATTGAAAACGAAATCCTAATGCTACTGCGCGCTAATAAAAAACATCAGTCTGTGCTGTCGCTCTCTGAAAGTATGGGCAAGGACCGCGAGAACGACGACATTACTCTTGGGGACGTTATCCCAAACGAAGATTATGACCTTCAGGAGACTGTCGAAAACGCCGTTTTGACCGAAAAATTTATGAATATTATAGAAAAATCGTTGTCGCACAGGGAATATCAAATTATGAGTATGCGCTATGGTCTCGGTGGCACCACCGCCTATACCCAGCGCGAAATAGCGAAGAAACTGGGCATTTCGCGAAGTTACATATCTAGGCTCGAAAAAAAATCCATCGAAGTCATTCGCGAAAAGACAAAAGACGAAAACTTAATTGAATAATAGCACTCCGACTTTGTGAAAAATTCACTTTCCTCCCCGCCTTTTACAATATTTGCAAACAACAACTTACTTGACTGACCTCTCGAGTTTATGCTATAATTCAAAAGGTGTTAGGAGGATATGTGGTCGCATTTTGGCGCGTAAGGCGCAAAATGAGGAAAGTCCGGGCTTCACAGAACAGGGTGCTGGCTAACTACCAGCGAAGGCGACTTCAGGGATAGTGCAACAGAAATAAACTGCCACTTATGTGGCGATGGTGGAAAGGCGGTGTAAGAGACCACCGCATGATTGGTGACAATCGTGGCTCTGTAAACCCCACCCGAAGCAAGGCTAAAAAGAACCGCTTGACGCTGTTCGCTAGGTTCTTTAAAAATGTCGCTTGAACCATTTGGCAACAAATGGTCTAGATAGATGACCACACATGACAGAACTCGGCTTATAATCCTCACTAACGCCACGAAAAATCAAAAGACAGCGAACCCCGCTGTCTTTTTTTATTTTATTTGATTTACTTTTTGTCTCAAACACCCGCCAAAATAATTTTAGCACTCGTTTACGATTGAGATTATGAGTGGTCGGCGCTTTGTTTGCTTGAAGAAGAAATGTGTGGACACTTTGCGAATTGTGGCACGCAGTTCGTTTGCGTCCATTGCTTTGAGGTCAATTTTGTTAAGAGCATTGAATATCCCCTTTTTGGCTTGCGTCACGAGGTCGTTTGCTTCCAAAGCATACACAAATCCGCGCGAAATTATGTCCGGTTCATTCACTATCTGCCTAGAATTTTTGCCAATGCGAAGCACCACCACACACACGCCGTTTTCGCTAAGAGAAATCCTGTCACGAATGACGTTGCTGTCCATATCCCCTACGCCAGTGCCGTCTATAAGAACAGACCCCGCGGGCACATTGCCCGCCACTTTCAGGAGGTTTTTGTTCATTTCAACCTGCATACCCAGTTCCGGAATGATAATATCTCTGTCGTTCATACCCAGTTCTTTCGCCAAAAGTTGGTGATTTTTCAAGTGTCTATACTCGCCGTGAACGGGAATGAAGAATTTTGGACGCACTATGGAGTGCATAATTTTCAGTTCCTCTTTGTATGCGTGCCCCGACGCATGGACGTCCGCCAGTTCGTTGAAAATAACACGAGAACCCTTTTTATATAAAGCGTTTATAAGCGTGTTTATAGGTTTCTCATTGCCGGGGATTGGCGACGACGACAAAATAACGACGTCATTGTCGCCAAGTTTAATCTTTGGGAAATTGCCCGCCGCAATACGCGCAAGCGCGCTCATTTCTTCGCCCTGACTGCCCGTAGAAATTATAATAAGTTCATTGTCGGCGTATTTGTCTATTTTTTCGATGTCGACCATAAGTTCCTTGTCGCAGTGAAGTTCGCCTATTTTCATAGCCATTTCGCTGATATTAACCATACTTCTGCCCGTGAACGCAATCTTACGTTTGTATTTTTTTGCACAATCTATGATTTGTTGAATTCTATGGATATTGCTGGCGAAAGTCGCCACGATAATTCGTTCCTTTTTAAGTTTTTCAAAGATGCCGTCAAGAGTTTTGCCGACGACACTTTCGCTCATCGAAAAGCCCTCGCGTTCCACATTCGTGCTGTCACAAAGAAGAAGATCGACCCCGCGCTTGCCCGCTTCGGAGAGGCGTTTTAGGTCGCAATGGTCGTTGCCAACTGGCGTGAAATCAATCTTGAAATCCCCCGTGTGAACGATTGTTCCCGCAGGGGTGGTGATAATGAGCGCGAATGACCCAGGAATTGAGTGCGTGATGCTCACGAATTCCACCTTAAAGCCACCCGCCACCACTTGCGTCCCCGCCTTGACAGTTTTTAGAATGACACCGGTTTTTTTGTGTTCTTTCAGTTTGTCCTCAATAAGACCCAAAGACACGCGACTGCCATAAATTGGCGTCTTTATGTGGTCTAGAAAATATGGGATCCCGCCGATGTGGTCTAGGTGCCCGTGTGTGATGAATAGTCCGCGAATTTTGGTTTTGTTCTTCACTAGATACGACAGGTCTTGAACCACTTGGTCCACGCCCGGCATTTCGTCGTCGGGGAAGGCTTGACCAGCGTCGATAACAATAATATCACCGCCAAATTCAAGCGCGGTCATATTTTTGCCGATTTCGCCAATGCCTCCAATGAAGCTGATTTTTAAGTTTTGCATAGTAATTTTTTTATCTCCTTGATAATTTTTTTGTTTAAGAT